>CAMDEB010000030.1 GCA_945893085.1 Rhodoplanes serenus
CTTGCGCTGCAGAAATGCGGCCATGCGCTCGACGTCCGCCGGCCGCGCTTCGACGACCCTCTGCCCGCGACGCTGGAAGGCCACGCCGGCGCCGTCATCTTCGGCGGACCGCAGAGCGCCAACGACACCGAGGACTTCATCCGCCGCGAGATCGACTGGATCGCGGTGCCGCTCAAGGAGAAGAAGCCGTTCCTCGGCGTCTGCCTGGGCGCGCAGATGCTGGCGCGCCAGCTCGGCGCCCGGGTCTATCCGCATCCGCAGGGCCACGCCGAGGTCGGCTATTATCCCATCAAACCGACTGCCGAAGGCCGCGCGATCTGGCCGGACTGGCCGGACCACGTCTATCAGTGGCATCGCGAGGGCTTCGATCTGCCGCGCGACTCCGTGCTGCTGGCCGAAGGCGACGCGTTTCCGGTGCAGGCGTTCCATCATGGCGGCACCGCCTTCGCGCTGCAGTTCCACATGGACGTCACCCACGCCATGATGTGCCGCTGGACCACGCGCGGCCACGCCCGCATGGAATTGCCGGGGGCGAAACCGCGCGCCGCGCATTTCGAGGATCGCATGGTTCATGACAGCGCGTGCCGGGCGTGGCTCGCGGCCTTCATCGACCATTGGCTTAAAGCCTCGGAGCATCCGACCGCTGCGCCCGCGAGCCGGCGGCGTCCTCAGCGGCGCGGCGCGTCCAAGGTCTCGACGCGATAGAGCTCCGAAAACACCCGGCGTCCGATCAGCACCACCAGCAGCGCGCCGATCCCGCCGATCAGCACCGCCGGAATGGCTCCGAGCCAGGCCGCCATCAGCCCGGCGCGGAATTCGCCGAGCTGGTTCGACGCGCTGACGAACAGCGCGTTCACGGCGCTCACCCGGCCGCGCATCTCGTCGGGCGTTTCGAGCTGGACCAGCGTCATCCGGATCACCACGCTGATCATGTCGGAGGCGCCCATCACCGCCAGCGCGAGCATCGACAACCAGAGCGAGGTCGAGAACGCGAACACGATGATGGCCACTCCGTACATCGTCACCGCGCCGAAGATGATCCGGCCCACATACCGGCGCGGCGGCCAATGCGTCAGCACGATCGCGATGATCAGCGCGCCGGCGCCCGGCGACGCACGCAGCAGACCGAGCGCCCAGGGGCCGGCGTCGAATACGTCGCGCGCGAACACCGGCAGCAGCGCGGTCACCCCGCCCAGGATGACCGCGAACAGATCGAGCGAAATCGCGCCGAGCACGATCGGATTGCGGCGGATGTAGGCAAAGCCCGCGAACAGCGTTGCAAAGCGGAGCGGTTCGCGCGCGGTGACCGATCGCTCGACCCGGATCAGCCCGGTCAGCAGGCCGGCCATGACGAACAACGTGCAACACAGGACATAAACGACGACCGGGCTGACGGCGTACAGCAGCCCGCCGAGCGCCGGCCCGCCGATCACCGCGACTTGGTTCGCCGAAGCCGACGCGGCAACCGCACGCGCCAGCAGCGACGGCGGAACGATCGACGGCAGCAGCGTCGTCAACGTGGTCGCTTCGAACGTGCGCGCGGCGCCGACCACGAACACGATGGCGAGCAGCGCCTCCCGCGTCAGCCATCCGCCGAAGGTGCCGGCCGCCAGCACCGCGGCCGCAAGTCCGGAGACGAATTGGCAGGCGCGCACGATGTTCCGGCGGTCGTAGCGATCGGCGACGTGGCCGGCGACCAGGACCAGCAACGCCGCGGGCAGGAACTGGAACAACCCGACGAGCCCGAGATCGAGCGGATTGCTGGTCAGCTCGTACATCTGCCAGCTTACCGCCACCGCCTGCATGTGCAGCGCGACGGTGGTCGAGACGCGCGACAGCCAATAGAGCACGAACGGACGGTGGCGGGTGACCGAAGGCGGAAGCGCGTCGTCCAAGCTCATCGGATGATGTCGACCCTGCTGTCTGATGGAACGGTGGCCCGGGCGTCGTGCAATTGTAGGGTATTCCCGGGGGTCTGCGGGCTTCGCACGGTTGCGGTTGAGGAAAAATTAGTTTCAAAAGGGTCCAGGCAATCCACGGTCGACGCCGTCGATGTTATCGTCCGGTGCAAGGCAGTTGGCGAAATCCGTGTGTTGACAGAGAGAACGGCGACACCGAACTGGGTCGAGAGCCGGGGTTTGAGTCGTCAGGCGGCGTGAAGGAACCCGCATGCGCGAAAACAAGGTCGAACGCCGTCGGTCGCCCGTGTTCTCCCTGTCGTTGGAGCAGGCGCTGCGCGCCTCCGACGAGATTCTCGAACTGCTTCCGGTCGCCACCTGCATCTGCGACATCGACGGCCGGATTCTGCAATACAACCGGCGCGCCGTGGAAATCTGGGGGCGGACGCCGGAGCCGGGAGATACCCACGATCAATTCACCGCGTCCTACCGATTCTTCAGTTCCGATGGCCGCAAGTTGCCGCAGTCCAAGATCGCCTGGGTGCTCAAGACCGGGCAGGCGGTGCGGGATGAAGAACTGTTGGTCGAGCGGGTGAACGGCGGCCGCATCGCGGTGCTGGTCAACATCGATCCGCTGCTCGATGCCCAGGGCAAGATGGTCGGCGCCATCACCTGCATCCAGGACGTTACCGAGCGCAATCGCGTGTACGCGGCGCTCGACCGCAGTCAGCAGGACCTGCGCCAGCAGGAGCAGCGCTGGAACGCCACCTACGAGCACGCTTCGATCGGCATCGTGGAGATCGACGCGGAGGGCCGGTTCCTGCGGGTCAACGAATCGATCTGCGCCATCACCGGGCTGAGCCGCGAGGAGCTGCTGGGCTGGCGGCTGTTCGCGCGCACCCATCCCGACGACCGCGATTCCGACGAGGAACTGTATCGCCGCCAGGTCGAGGGCGAGATCGGATTCTATTCGATCGAGAAGCGCTTCCTGCGCAAGGACGGCCGGGTGATCTGGTGCTCGGTGCGTTCGTCGACGGTGCGCGATGCCGACGGCAATTTTCTCTACGGCGTGCGCATCGTGCAGGATATCACCGAGCGCAAGCAGGCGGAAGAGCGCCAGAAGCTCTTGATCGACGAGTTGAACCACCGGGTGAAGAACACGCTGGCCACCGTGCAATCGCTCGCCACCCAGACCGCGCGCGGCGCATCGTCGCCGGAAGAGTTCCGCCACGCCTTCGAAGGCCGGCTGATTGCGCTGAGCCAGGCGCACGATCAGCTCACCCACCGGCACTGGTCGAGCGCGGACCTGCGCGATATCGCAAGCGGCGCGACCGCGCCGTACCGCGGCGGCGTGCAGGATCAGATCACGATCGAAGGCGAGGATGTCACGGTCACGCCGCGCGCCGCGCTCACGCTGGCGCTGGCGTTCCATGAGCTCACCACCAACGCCGCCAAGTACGGCGCGCTGTCGACGCCGGCGGGCGGCATCCGGATCCATTGGCGGATCATGCGCCGCACCTCGCAGCCGCCGCTGCTGTGGGTCGAGTGGCGCGAGCATGGCGGTCCGGCGGTGACGGCGCCCGAGCGGCACGGCTTCGGCTCGCGGTTCATCGAGGGCAGCATGGCGGCGGAGCTGCAAGGTGTTGCGCGGCTCCAGTTCGATCCCACCGGGCTGCGCTGCACGATGGAAATCCCGCTCGACCACGACCTGAAGGGCGGCGGCGCGGAGCGGCAGGAGGGCTAGCGCACAACCCTGAATAACGTCCGTCAAAGCGGCATGCTGAACTTGGCCTGGACGCGGATGGCAAAAGATTTGCATGGAAGCTGAAAATAACAAACACTGACAGCTTCATCGGGGGACACGGCATGAGTATTTTCCGGCGATCGTCCATCGCGATCTGCGCTCTCGCGGGCATATTCTCGATCGCGACGGCAAACGCGCAAAATTATCCGACGTCGCCAATTCGCATCATCAGCGGTTTCGGAGCGGGATCGGCGGGTGACGTGCTCGTCCGCCTGCTGCTGCCGAAGCTCAGCAAGTCACTCGGCCAGCAGGTCATTATCGAGCACAAGCCTGGAGCCGGCAGCAACATCGCCGCCGAATTCGTCGTCCGCTCGCCGGCGGACGGCTATACGCTGTTCCTGGCGACCTCCGCCAACACCATCAATGCCACGTTCTCTCCCAATCTTCCCTTCGATATCACCAAGGACCTGGTGCCGATCACGCTGCTGGGATCGGTGCCCAATCTCCTTGTCGTTCATCCTTCGCTCGGCGTGACGAATCTGCGGGAGTTCATCGCGCTGGCCAAATCGAAGCCGGACCAGATCAGCTATGCAACCTCCGGCCTCGGTACGCTGTCGCATATGTCGGGTGAGCTGCTGAACTTCCTCGCCAGCATCAAGCTTTTGCATGTACCCTACCAAGGCAGCGCGCAAGCGATCGCCGACGTTCTGTCCGGCCGCGTCTCGGCCTTTTTCGTGCCGGTGAATATTGTTTTACCGCACGTTGAGGCCGGCAAGCTTACGGCGCTCGCCGTTACGGCAAGCACACGCAGCGCGATGGCGCCCAACGTCCCGACCATGGCGGAGGCTGCCGGACTGCCGCGTTACGAGAGTGCCATCTGGTACGGCCTGCTGGCGCCGGCCGGCACGCCGCGCGACGCCATCGACAAGCTCTCCCGCGCGATCAACGAGGCGCTCAAGGCAGAGGATACGCAGGCCGCGATGCGAAATCAGGGCATCGGGCCGGCCGGCGGAAGCCCGGAGGAATTTGCCCGAGCCATCGATACCGATACCAAGAAATGGCGGGAGGTCATTACCGCGGCGGGCCTGAAGCGGTGATCGTGGCTGGATGATCAACCCGGCCGCCAAACTGGCGGCCGTCAACGCTGCAACGCAGGAATGCGACGATGCTCAAACTGCCATCCCACAATCGTTATGACTATTCACCGATCGAGAAGCGCCGCGATTACAGTTGGCCCGGCGGCAAGCGGCTCGCTTTCTACGTCGCTCTCAACGTCGAGTATTTCGCGTTTCTGGCCGGCCGCGGCGCTGATCCGACCCAGCGCGGCGGCCCGCAGACCCAGCGCAACTACGCCTGGCGCGATTATGGCCTTCGCGTCGGGATCTGGCGCATCTTCCGCATGCTCGACGAACTGCAACTCCCGGCCACGATCATGCTCAACAGCCTGGTCTGCGAGCACGCCCCCGAGATCGTCGAGCGGATGAAGCAACGTGGCGACGACATTTGCGGACATGGGCGGACCAATGCCGAAGCGCTCGGTGGGTTCTGGGAGCACGACGAAGCAAGAATCATCGCGGAGACGACGGACACAATCGCCCAACACATGGGCGAGCGGCCGACCGGATGGATGGGCCCCGGTGCTGCGGAATCGGGGGTGACCTGCGATCTGATCAAGGAGGCCGGCTACACTCATAACCTCGGCTGGCCGTGCGACGATCAGCCGATCTGGATGCGGACCCGAGCGGGTCCGATCCTGTGCGTGCCGTATCCGATGGAGCTCAACGACATCGGCATCAACGTCCATCGCGATCACACCGGCCAGGAATTTGCCGACATGATCGTCGACCAGTTCGACGAGATGGTCGAGCAATCGGCGGAGCAACCGCTGGTGATGTCCGTATCGCTGCACACATTCATCAGCGGCCAGCCGATGCGGTTGCGGCCGGTGCGAAAGGCCCTGAAGCACTGTATGGAGCACAAGCTCAAGGATCGCGTGTGGTATACGCGCGCCGTCGACATCGCCAATTATTGCCACACGCTGCCGCCCGGCACGATCGCTGGCGGCTGAGACGCATCGGGAGATTAGCGCGATGTTCGATCCCTTCGAAGACCACTGTTGGAGGGATGTGATTCCCGCCGACGATTTGGAGATTTACGCTCGCTACAAGCGGCCGATCTCTTTTGAAGGGCCGCTCGCCCTGGTGGCGATTGACCTCTACGAGTTGGTCTATCAGGGCGGTCCATTGCCGGTCGTCGAGGTCTGCAAGAAATTTCCATCGTCGTGCGGCGAAAACGCATGGGCGGCCATTCCCCCGACGAGGCGGCTGTTCGAAGCCGCTCGTGGCGCCGGTCTGCCGGTTTTCTATTCGTCCGATAGCCCGCCCGAAAGCCGGCCGGCGTTCATGAACGTCACCAAGAAAAAGAGCGATGCCGGCGCCGATCTCCTTGCGATCCGCGCCGATTTCAAGCCGCAGCCGAACGATGTCATCGTCCAAAAACAGCGCGCCAGTGCATTCTTCGGCACGCCGCTTGTTGCGCACCTCAATATGCTCGGCATCCGTACGATCATCATGTGCGGCGAAAGCACATCGGGCTGCGTGCGAGCGTCGTGCGTCGATGCTTATTCTTATGGGTTCCACGTGGTGCTGGTCGAGGAGTGCTGCTTTGACCGCAGCATGATTTCGCATCAAGTCAACCTGTTCGACATGCATCACAAATATGCGGATGTGATTGGGATCGATACCGTCGCGAAGCACCTCGAAGGTCTGCAAGTCCGCAAGACAGCCTGACAAAAGCCTAAACAAGACGGCCTGAGGGAGGCGGAACATGACGCGCCCGTTCGAAGGGATAAGGGTCATCGACGCGACCCACGTTCTGGCTGGTCCCTTCGCTGCCTATCAGCTCGCTTTGTTCGGCGCCGACGTCATCAAGGTTGAGGATCCCGGCGATCCCGACCAAAGCCGCAGCAGCGGCAGCGATCGCCAACTCAGCCGCGATGGCATGGGCACCTATTATCTCACGCAAGGTTCGAACAAGCGTTCGATCGCGCTCGACCTGAAGACCGAAGCGGGCCGTGAGGTCTTCAAGCGCCTGGTCGCAACCGCGGACGTGCTGGTCGAGAACTACCGGCCCGGCGCCTTCGATGCGCTGGGGCTCGGCGACGAGGCGTTGAGCACGATTGCGCCGCGCTTGATCTACTGTTCGATCTCGGCGTTCGGCCACGGCGGTCCGCGCGGCAGCCAGACCGCTTATGATTTCGTGGTCCAGGCCGCGACCGGTCTGATGGCGATGACGGGAACGAAAGAGGTCAATCCAATCAAGTTCGGCGCGCCCGCGGTCGATTACGCCACCGGCACGATGGCCGCCTTCGCGCTGTCGAGCGCACTGTTCCAGCGCGAGCGCACGCAGCGCGGCCAGCGCATCGATCTTGCGATGTACGACGTGGCGCTGATGCTGGCGGCCTCCCATGTCACCGGTTTCATCCGCACCGGCAAGCCGCCGCAGCCGAGCGGCAACAACCACGCCCACGCCACCAGTTGTTGCTACGAGACCAAGGACGGGCTGCTGATGGTCGGGGCCGCTCTATGCGGCGCGCCGCAAGATCTATCCGCAGAGTGTCAAGGGCACATACCGGCGGATCAAATGGATCGTTCTATTCACCACGTTGGGCATCTACTACCTCTTGCCGTTCGTGCGCTGGGATCGCGGACCGAATGCGCCCGACCAAGCCGTGCTGATCGATTTTTCTGGCCAGCGATTCTATTTCTTCTTCATCGAGATCTGGCCGCAGGAGGTCTACTACTTCACTGGACTTCTCATTCTGGCGGCGATGACGCTGTTCCTGATGAACGCTGTCGCCGGCCGGGTGTGGTGCGGCTACCTGTGTCCGCAAACGGTTTGGACCGATCTTTTCCAGACGATTGAGCGCTGGGTCGAAGGCGATCGACGCGAGCACATTCAGCGCAACCGTGGACCGTGGACGGCCGAGCGCCTCGCGCGCGGCGGCATAAAGCATTTCCTTTGGCTCATGGTGGCTTGGTGGACAGGCGGCGCGTGGGTGCTCTACTTCTCCGACGCTCCCACGTTAGTTCGAGATCTCGCGACCTTTCAGGCGCCCTTTATCGCCTACGCCTGGATCGGCATCCTGACGCTGACGACCTACACGCTCGCGGGCCATATGCGCGAGCAGGTCTGTCTCTATATGTGTCCGTGGCCCCGCATCCAGGCCGCCCTCACCGATGAGCATGCCCTCAACGTCACCTATCGTTACGACCGTGGTGAGCCGCGCGGATCGGTGAAGAAGACCGCGGCGCTCCGCGAGCAGAACCTGCCCGCCGGTGACTGTATCGATTGCCTGCAATGCGTGCACGTATGCCCGACCGGCGTCGATATTCGCAACGGCCCTGATCTTGGCTGCATCCAGTGTGGTCTGTGCATCGATGCCTGCGATGCGGTGATGGCCAAAATCGACCGCCCTGCGCGGCTGATCGCCTATGACACCGATCTCAATATCAAGCGCCGGCAGCAGGGCGAGCAACCCCGTATCAACATCGTGCGCACGAGGACGGTGTTCTATGCGGCCGTGGTCGCTGTGGTCGGCGCGGTCATGCTCTACGCGCTCGCAACGCGTCAGGCCGAGGCGATCAGTGCCATCCACGATCGCAATCCGGTGTTCGTGCGGATGTCCGACGGCGCGATTCGAAACGCCTATACCGTGCGGATCATCAACAAGCGGCTCGAAGCACGCGAATTCGCGCTCACCGTCGCGGGCCTGCCAGGCAGCTTCGTCGACGTCATCGGATCGACGCTGCGTGCGGACCGACGGCTGGTGATCGACGTCGGTCCCGACCAAACGCGAGAAATCCGCGTGCTGGTTACGAACTACAACGACGCGCTACCGTCCTCGACACCCATCGTTTTTCATCTTCTGGATATTGCGACCGCTGAGCGAGCGGAAGCCGGTGATCATTTCCGAGGTCCATGATGCAACTCCAGGACAGTTCCGGCGGGGGTGGGATGGTCCGGCCAAAGGAGGTGACGGGCCGGATGGTGTTCATCTGTCTCGTTGCCTTCTTCGCGGTGGTCGCCGGAGTTAACGCGATCATGATTCGTGCCGCGGTAACGACCTTTGGCGGAGTCGAAACGGAAAGCTCCTACAAGGCCGGTCTTGCTTTCGCACGCGAGGTTGCCGCCGTCGATGCGCAACAGCAGCGCCGGTGGCAAGTCCGCGCCACAGTTCTGCGAGATGGGCAGAGTGGCAGGCGCGTCGAGGTATTAGCACGCGACGCCGCCGATCGGCCGCTCAATGGTCTCGCTGCCATCGTGTGGCTTACCCATCCGACTGACCGGCGTTTGGACCAAAGCATTATCATGACCGAGGACGGGCCCGGCCACTTCAGCGGGACAGCAGCATTCGTTATCGGCCAGTGGGATCTCGTCATCGATCTTGATCGCGACGGCGAGCGGATGTTTCGGTCGAAGGGCCGCATGATCTTGCGCTAGGAGCCGACGATGGCGGAAACGATCGATCTTTCGATGTTCGTGACGCGGGATGCCGCCGGCACAGCTCACATGGATCTCGCTGTCGAAGGCGTTGGTTGCGCGAGCTGCATCCACAAGATTGAAAATGGTTTGATACAGACGCCGGGAATCGTCAAAGCCAGGGTTAATTTCACCGATCGGCGGCTGGCCGTCGATTGGCGCGAGGGCGAACTCACCGCCGGCGAAGTGATCCAGGCTTTAGAACGGATCGGCTACCAGGCTCATCCCTTCCAAGCTGCTCGCCTGGAATCCGATGAGGCGGAACATGCGCGTTGGCTGCTGAAATGTCTGGCACTCGCAGGCTTCGCTGCGATGAACATCATGTTGCTTTCGGTATCGGTATGGTCCGGCAACGTCAGTGATATGACGCAGGAGACGCGCGACTTCTTTCATTGGCTATCCGCCCTGATCGCGCTTCCTGCGGCGGCTTACGCCGGCCAGCCGTTCTTCCAGAGTGCGTTGCGTGCCATTCGCACGCGGCAGGTCAATATGGACGTGCCCATCTCCATCGGAGTCGTGCTCGCTCTCGGCATGTCGCTCTTCGAGACTGCTTCTCACGCAGAGCACGCCTATTTCGATTCGGCCATCATGCTGCTGTTCTTCCTTCTGTGTGGCCGTTATCTCGATCACGCGATGCGGCGCAAGACGCGTGCCGCCGCCGGCAATTTGGCTGCCTTAAAGGCGGAGGTCGCCCATCGGTTCTCGTCAGACAGCGAGATTGTCATGGTCCCGGTGGCGGCGTTGCGGCCCGGTGACCGCTTGCTGGTGCGTCCCGGCGAACGAATGCCCGCCGACGGCGTCGTCCTTTCCGGCGCATCGGAGATCGACGAAAGCCTAGTGACCGGCGAGACGGCACGGCGCCCGGTTACCTCCGGCGCAACTGTCTACGCAGGCAGCATGAATTTCTCCGGCGCGTTGACCGTGCGGGTGACGGTCGCCGGAGCCGGAACCCTGATCGACGAAGTGCAGCGGCTGCTCGACAAAGCGATTGAGCAGAAATCCAAGGTGGTTCGCCTGACGGATCGCGCGGCGCGCCTGTATGCCCCTGTCGTCCATGCCACGGCCGCGATAACCGTCCTGGGATGGCTTGCGGCTGGCGCTTCCGCCCACGACGCGATCGTCACCGGGATTGCGGTGTTGATCATCACCTGTCCCTGTGCGCTGGCGCTCGCCATTCCTGCGGTTCAGGTGGTGGCATCCGGGGCATTGTTCAGGGCGGGTGTCATTCTCAATGCCGGCGACGCGATCGAGCGTCTAGCCGAAGTAGACACCATCGTCTTCGACAAGACCGGCACACTTACCCTACCGGAGCCGCGGGTCGCCAACGCTGCTGCGGTCGACCCGGGCATGCTCGAATGCGCCGCGCGACTCGCGCTGTCGAGCCGCCATCCGCTCGCGGCAGCGCTGGCGCGGGAGGCCCATCAGAAAACTCCGTATGAGGGGGCGAAAGAGGAAGCGGGGCATGGCGTGCGCGCCGAGATCGACGGAATGGAAGCTTGCCTCGGCAGCCCGACTTTCTGCGGCGTCAACGTGCCCCCAACGGATGAGCCTGGAACATCCATCATTGTCTATGCACATGCCGGCCACTCCGCGATTTTTGAGATCAGGCAGAAGCTCCGGCCGGATGCGGCAGTCGCGGCGAAAGCTCTCGCAGCGCTCGGACTCGAACTGCATATCTTGTCCGGCGACCGCCCGGCGGCGGTCGCGCCGGTTGCCGCGGCGCTCGGAATCTCTGCCTGGCAGGCGAGCTTGAGGCCTGCCGACAAGATCGCTGCGATTGAGGCGCTGAAGGCGGAGGGCCGTCGCGTGCTGATGGTCGGCGACGGCCTCAACGACGCGCCATCGCTCGCGGCCGCCCATGTATCGCTGTCGCCGATCAGCGCCGCCGACATCACGCAAGCGCAGGCGGATGCTGTGTTCCTCGGCGAGCGGCTCACGCCAGTGTGGGAGGCCGTCACCACTGCGCGGCGTGCTCGCCGGCTGATGATGCAGAATCTGTGGCTCGCGGTAATCTACAACGCCATCGCGGTTCCGATCGCCATGGCCGGCTATGTCACGCCGCTGATTGCTGCCGCGGCCATGTCCGGCTCCTCGATCCTGGTCACGTTGAACGCGTTGCGTGCCCGCCGCCGCGGCCGGCCGCGCCAAGCCGTATCGTCTCCCATGAGGTCGGCGTTGCAGGCGAGGCCGTCATGAACGTGCTCGTCTATCTCGTTCCCATGGCCCTGGCGCTCGGGCTCATCGGGCTTGCCGCCTTTATGTGGTCGTTGCGCAGCGGACAGTACGACGACATGGATGGCGCCGGTTTGCGGGTCCTGTCGGACGACGATCTGCAGCGCTAGTACCGCGCTGCGTCAGCGTGGCTTTAGGTCAAAGTGACGGCTTTCAATCCCATGGGAATCCCAAACGCGCAGGCGCGGGTGACCGTGCGTGCCGCATCTTGCCGCTGAACGGACGAGTTGGCGGACGAGTTGCGCCAAAACTCGCACGGCAGCGACCCACGAATACGCAGAAGCTGCCGACTTCCCCGGGGTTTGGCGGTGGTGGAGCCAGGCGGGATCGAACCGCCGACCTCCTCATTGCGAACGAGGCGCTCTCCCAGCTGAGCTATGGCCCCCGCCACCGATCCGCGTCACGGCGAGCCGCGGCGCGATCCAAGCGAGTGGGCGCCATTTACGGCCCATGCCCGGGAGAGTCAAGAATGGCGCCGGTGGCCCGGATGTCAGCTTGTTTGCCGGGCGGCGGCCCGGTACCTTCCGGCACGTTCCACTCACACCGACGACGCCATGCGCTCGATCCTCGATATCATCCTCATCGTCCTCGACGCCTATATCTGGCTGCTGATCGCTGCGGCCGTGCTGTCGTGGCTGGTAGCCTTCAACGTCGTCAACACCCGCAATCAGTTCGTCGACATGATCGGGAACTTCCTGTATCGGATCACCGAGCCGGTGCTGCGGCCGATCCGTTCGATCATGCCCAACCTCGGCGGCATCGACGTCTCGCCGGTGATCCTGATCCTGCTGATCATTCTGCTGAAGAGCATCATCGTCCGGTACATCTACCCGGTGGTGTTCTGACGCCGATGGCGCGCGTGCGTCCGTGGGCGGTGGTGGCGGACGGCATCGTGATCGCGGTGCGCTTGACGCCCAAGGGCGGGCGCGACGCGATCGAGGGCATCGAACAGCTTGCAGACGGAAAATGTGTGCTCAAGGCGCGGGTGCGCGCGGCCGCGAGCGAGGGTGAGGCGAACGATGCGCTCATGCGTCTCATCGCCAAGGCGGTCGATGTGGCGCCGCGCCGGGTGAGCCTGGTCGCGGGGGCTACGGCACGCATCAAGCGGCTGAGCATCGCGGGCGATGGCGCGACGCTCGCCCGCACGCTGGAAACGCTGGCGCAGCCGGGGAAGCCATGACCGCACGCATCATCGACGGCAAGGCGATCGCCGCGGATCTGCGCGCCAAGGTCGCGGGCGAGGTGCGGCGGCTCGCGGCGGAGCACGGCATCACGCCCGGCCTCGCGGTGGTGCTCGCCGGCAACGATCCCGCGAGCGAGGCCTATGTCGGCAGCAAAGCGAAGGTGACGCTCGAGTCCGGCATGCGCTCGTTCGATCATCGGCTGCCGGCGACGGTGAGCCAAGCCGAGCTGCTGGCGCTGGTGCAGCGCCTCAATGCCGACCCGGCGGTGCACGGCATCCTGGTGCAATTGCCGTTGCCGCCACAGATCGATGCGCTTGAAGTGTTGGGGGCGATAGCTTCTGGCAAAGACGTCGATGGTTTCAATCCAATCAACGTCGGCTTGCTCGCCACCGGACTGCCGGCGCTGGTGCCGTGCACGCCGCTTGGCTGCGTGCATCTTGCGAAAACAGTGCTGCCGTCGCTCGCGGGCCTTGAAGCCGTGGTGGTCGGCCGCTCCAACATCGTCGGCAAGCCGCTGCTGCAGCTTCTGCTGGCGGAGAACGCGACCGTCACGGTGGCGCATTCCCGGACGCGGGACCTGCCCGCGGTCTGCCGCCGCGCCGACGTGCTGTTCGCCGCGGTCGGACGGCCGGAGATGGTGAAGGGCGACTGGATCAAGCCGGGCGCGGTCGTGATCGACGTCGGCATCAACCGCGTGCCGGCTGCGAACGGCAAGACGCGGCTGGTCGGCGACGTCGCCTACGCCGAGGCCAGCCAGGTCGCAGGCGCGATCACGCCAGTGCCGGGCGGCGTCGGGCCGATGACGATCGCCTGCCTGATGGTCAACACGGTGCGGGCGGCCTGCGCCGCGGCGGGATTGCCCAAGCCCGCCGTGTAGCGCCTGCTGCAAGTGCGCCACGGACAAAGATCGTGCTGGGCAACAAGCACCCCGATCTCAGCATGTCGGAAAAAGAATAGGCCGCGTCAGCTATTCCAGGCGTAGGCGACCTTCTCGAGGCTGCGCTCGCCGAAACGCTCGGAGGAACGGGCTACCGCCTTGCCGCCGAGCGCGCGATAGAATTCCACCGCGGGGTCGTTGTCCGAAAGCGCCCAGACCACGAGGCTCTTCAATCCGCTCTGCGCGAGGTCGCGCCGCGCCGAGGTGAACAGCCGGCGGCCGAAGCCGAGGCCCTGATACTCGGGGCGCAGATAGAGCTCGTAGATTTCGCCGTCGTAGAACAGGCTGCGGGCCCGGTTGCGCCCGTAATTGGCATAGCCTGCGACCGTGTCGCCGAAGGCGAGGATGGCGATGCGGCTGCCCTTGCGGATCGCGCTGTCCCACCAATCCGGCCCGCGGCGGGTGATCAGCTTGTCGAGTTCGAGGCCGGGGATGACCCCCTGGTAGGCCCCTCGCCACGCTTGATCGTGGGTTTCCGCGACCGCCGCGGCGTCAGACGCCTTGGCCCGCCGAATCTCGATGAGGACAGTGCTCATGTCGGGATATGAGCAAGCGAGTCGGCGACCTTCAAGGGCTTCGTTCAACAAATGACCATTCGTGTGGATTACTTGATGACGCGGGGCGGGCGCGGCGGGCGCTGTCGAATGAAAAAGCCGACAATTGCTCGATGCTTGCGCCCCATGTGGCGCTGAGGCCACGCTGCCGCGCGAAAATCTGTTTGGAGTCGTTCCGGGATGGGCATTGATTCGCGAATCACCGCGTGCGCGCCGGTCAAGCCGTTCGCGGCGTGAGTGATTCGCCGCTGCCGATCGGTTCGCAACGCTCTGGACAAGTGGTGGAAAGATTCTCTCCCGCAGTGCGGGAGAGAAGGCGCGACGCTACGCGTCCGCCGCCTCTTTCTTGCGCTCTTCGCGCTTGCGATCGACCTCGTCGAGCAATTTCTTGCGCAGCCGGATCGATTTTGGCGTGACCTCGACCAGTTCGTCGTCCTCGATATAGGCAAGCGCCTTTTCCAGCGTCATGCGGATCGGCGGGGTGAGCCGCACGGCCTCGTCCTTCGAGGTGGTCCGGATGTTGGTGAGCTGCTTGCCCTTGAGCACGTTGATCACCAGGTCGTTGTCGCGGGTGTGTTCGCCGACGATCATGCCGCGATAGACCTTCCAGCCGGGCTCGATCATCATCGGCCCGCGGTCTTCCAGCTTCCACATGGCATAGGCGACGGCCTCGCCGAGGTCGTTGGAGATCAGCACGCCTTGGCGTCGGCCGGCGATCTCGCCCTTGAAGGGCGCGTAGGCGTGGAACAGCCGGTTCATAATGGCGGTGCCGCGCGTGTCGGTGAGCAGTTCGCCCTGGTAGCCGATCAGGCCGCGGGTTGGCGCGTAGAACACCAGCCGCACCCGCGCGCCGCCGGACGGCCGCATCTCGATCAGTTCCGCTCTGCGTTCGGACATCTTCTGCACGACGATGCCGGAATGAACTTCATCGACGTCGATCACGACCTCTTCGATCGGCTCTTCCAGCTCGCCGCCGGCATCGCGGCGGAGCAGCACCTTCGGCCGCGAGACTG
This sequence comes from Rhodoplanes serenus, assembly GCA_945893085.1. GTDB lineage: Bacteria > Pseudomonadota > Alphaproteobacteria > Rhizobiales > Xanthobacteraceae > Z2-YC6860. The sequence goes on from CAMDEB010000030.1 coordinate 15,104, forward strand.
AAAGCTCAAAACCCTCGCGCCGCATGGTCTCGATCAAGATGCCGAGCTGCAACTCGCCGCGGCCGGCCACTTCCATCGAATCCTTGTCATCGGATTCCTGCACCCGCAGCGCGACGTTGCCTTCGCCCTCGCGCAGCAGGCGATCGCGAATCATGCGGCCGGTGACTTTGGTGCCTTCGGTCCCTGCCAGCGGAGAATCGTTGACGCGGAACGTCATGGCGAGTGTCGGCGGGTCGATCGGCTGCGCGTGGATCGGCGTCTCGATCTCGGGATCGCAGATGGTGTGAGCGACGGTGGCTTCCGGCAGGCCGGCGAGAGCGACGATGTCGCCGGCTTCCGCCTCGTCGACCGGAACCCGTTCGAGACCGCGGAAGGCGAGCACCTTGGTGACGCGGCCGGTTTCGACCAGCTTGCCGTCGTAGTCGAGAACCTTGACGGCTTGGTTGGGCTTGATCGATCCAGAGGAGATGCGGCCGGTCACGATACGGCCGAGATAGGGGTTGGCTTCCAGGATGGTGCCGAGCAGCCGGAACGGTCCTTCCTCGACCGGGGGCTGCTTGACGTGGCGCAGCACCAGATCGAACAACGGCTGCATGCCGTCGTCGTGCGAGCCTTCGAGGCTGGTGGCCATCCAGCCCTGCTTGGCCGAGCCGTACAGGATCGGGAAATCGAGCTGTTCGTCGGTGGCGTCGAGCGCCGCGAACAGGTCGAACACCTCGTTCACCACCTCGACCGGGCGGGCGTCGGGACGATCGACCTTGTTGATGACGACGATGGGCTTCAATCCCATCTTCAGCGCCTTCGAGACCACGAACTTGGTCTGCGGCAGCGGACCCTCGGCGGCATCGACCAGCACCAGCGCGCCATCCACCATGTTGAGGATGCGCTCGACCTCGCCGCCGAAATCGGCGTGGCCCGGCGTGTCGACGATGTTGATGCGGGTGTCCTTCCAGAGGATCGAGGTCGCCTTGGCCAGGATGGTGATGCCGCGCTCGCGCTCGAGATCGTTGGAATCCATCGCGCGCTCCGCCACCCGCTGGTTCTCGCGGAACGAGCCGGATTGCTGCAGCAGGCGGTCGACCAGCGTGGTCTTGCCATGGTCGACGTGGGCGATGATGGCGACGTTGCGTAGTTTCATAAGGGTTCCGGAAACCAAGCGCGGGCCCCCATAGGACCCGCCTTGTTGCGGCGCAATATAGCCACGAATGATCGGATAGCAACCGCTACCAGGGCATGGTTGCTAAAGCGCCGCGACCGCTGGGCGTGATCGCGAGGATTGAGGCTGGCCCAGCAGCGTCGCGCGCCGGTCGGACAGCGCGAGCTGGGCCTGGTCGAGCGTGATCGAGAACGCCGCCAGCGCGGTTTCGTCGAGCGCGTTGGCTTCGACGTCGTGGATCATCCCGGCCATGACCTTGTCGGTCTCGTCCTGCAGCTCGTCGAGCTGCTGAAGGTTCTCCGCGGTGCGCGCGGTCTTGGTCACCTCCAGGAGCTTTTCCAGGACCCGCAGGCGCCGGGCGCGATCGTCGCTCTTGGTGTAGGTCGCGAGCCCTGCGAGCGCCGCCCCGAAGAACGAGAACACCATCAGGCCGTAGTACAGCAGGTCGTTGTAGCGGTCGAAGAACGTCTTCAGCTCGCCGTCGATGTAGGCGGCGGCGCCCGGATGCACCGGCACGGCGGCGTCCTTGTCGGTGTCGGGTCCTTCGATCTTGGCGACCGCGGTGGCCTCGCTCGATTTATCGTGCGAACGCAAGCTGGCGGCGACGGATTGGCGGCCGCTCAGCAGCAGACGCGTGAAGTCCGCAACCACGTCCTCGCTCAGCCTCCGGCGCGCGACGAAATAATGATTCACGCCGATGGTCTCGACGCTTTCCTCAGGGCGCGGCGGAGCGCCGCCGAAGGCGCCGGCCTTGATCTCGGTCGACTCGTAGACCGGGTTGCGCTCGGCAATCGCCTCGGAAGCGCCGATTGCCAGGAATGTCGGAGCTTCCTTGTCGCGGGTTCCGGCCGTGATGGCTGCCGCGGTCACCGAGCTCGATACCGGGCCGACGGCCAGGATCGCATCGGCCTTGCTGTCGCGCATGGTGGTGGCGATGTTCTCGGCATTCACCTCGAGCTGAACGACGTTGATCTTGCCGGGTGCGTTCGGCTGCCAGGCGGATTCGAGAACGACGACGTTGGACGGTTCGATCCGGTATTGCTGCAAGATCGTCTTGAGCAGATTCACGTTGGTCTGCGAACGGCCGATGATTGCCACGCGCTTGCCGACAAGATCCTCGATCTTCTCGACCTTCGGTTTGGCTGCCGGCTTTGCGGCCGCGCCGCGGCCGCGCCGCGCCGGCGCCGCCTTGGCGGGTTCCGCCGCCGGCACGAACAGCACGACCACGTTCTTGCGCAGGATCGCGACCACTTGACCTTGGGCGGGCATGGCGACGTCGCGCCGCACCACCGCGAGATCGGCTTCGCCGCTCTCGATGGCTTTGGCGCTTTCGATCGGGCCGCCTTCCTTGACAATCACGTTCAGGCGGACGCTGGCCTTTTCGGCCTTGAGGTGCGCCGCGATGGCTTCGACGACTCGAACGTCCTCGCTGTTTTTCGGGCCGACCGCGATCTTCACCTCGGTCGGCCGGGTCACCACGTAGAACGCGGCAGCGCCCACGCCGGCGCACAGCAGCAGTCCCATGATGGCAAGCAGCGTCGTGTGCCGCATCATCATCTTGAAGCGGCGGGTCCAGCTCTTGCGGTGCGGTTGCGATTTCAAGGGGCCGGCCGGTGGATTGGACACTCGGAACAAGCGGCGAAGAGACCTACGCATCGCTGCAACATATCACATGCATGGCCGTCGACTCTATCGCCGGTTGCGCCGCTCGTTGGCGATTGCATCATTAACCATAACCGCTCCGAGGATGGTTTCGACCGCGACCAACCCCGCTTCGCGGCGCCCAGGCCGATACTTTCCTCCTATTCGAAACGCTATGATCAGGATCAAGGTTCCCGCTGTGGAGGAGATCACGGGCATGCCGCAGAAATTAACGGCACAGGCGCGCCAGGATGCGCTCGCCAAGCTCGACGGCTGGAGCGAGGTTTCCGGCCGCGATGCCATCGCCCGGAAATTCGTGTTCAAGGATTTCAACGAAGCGTTCGGCTTCATGACCCGCGCGGCGCTGATCGCCGAAAAAATGGATCACCATCCCGAGTGGTTCAATGTCTACAAGACCGTCGAGGTGACGCTGTCGACCCACGACGCCGGCGGCGTCACCGAGCTCGACATCAAGCTCGCCGAGCAGATGAACCGGCTGGCCGGCTAGGCGCCGCCTTGCGGGCGCCCGATTCCGTGATCATCTTGGGCGGCGGGCGAATCGAGCAACGGGATTGACGATGCGGCGACAGCGCACGGCGACATGGAATGACAAGTCTTGGGACGACAAGTCTTGGAATGACAACGAGCGCTCCGGGCGCGACGAGCAGCTTGCGCGCCAGGAGGAAACCGTGCGCCGCGGCTTCTGGCGCAAGCTTGGGCGGCTGGCCGCGCAGATTCCGTTCGCCGAGGATCTGCTCACCGCCTACTACTGCGCGTTCGACCGTCACACGCCGACCCACGTGCGCGCGGCGCTGATCGGTGCGCTCGCCTATTTCGTGTTGCCGTTCGATGTGGTCCCCGACGTGCTGCCGATCCTCGGCCTGGGTGACGACGCTGCGGTGCTGGCCGGCGCGATCAAGCTGGTCTGGAGCCACATCCAGCCCGAGCACCGCGCCGCGGCGCGCGATGCGCTCGTGGAGTTGACGTCCTAAGCGCGAGCGCCTACGGCCGCAGCACCACCTTGCCCATCACCTTGCGCGCGGCGATGTCTTTCAGCGCCTGCGCCGCCGCGGCCAGCGGATAGGTGGCATGGATGTGGCCGCTGAGCTTGCCGTCGGCGCACCAGCTCATGACGTCTGCCATGTTGGCGCGATGGCCCTGCGGATCGCGCTCGGTCCAGGAGCCCCAGAACACGCCGCGGATGTCGCAGCTCTTCAGCAGCACCAGGTTGAGCGGCAGCTTCGGAATATCGCCGGCGGCAAAGCCCACCACCAGGAAGCGGCCCTCCCAGGCGATGGCGCGCAGCGCAGCCTCGGCGTAGGCGCCGCCGACCGGATCGTAGATCACGTCGATGCCGTGCTCGCCGCCGATGCGCTTCAGGGCGTCGCGAAGGTCCTCGGTCGCGTAGTTCACGCCTTCGTCGGCGCCGTGCTCGCGAGCAAAGCTGAGCTTGTCGTGAGACGAGGCGCAGGCGACCACTCGCGCGCCCATAAGCTTGCCCAGTTCGACAGCAGCGAGGCCAACGCCGCCGGAGGCGCCGAGCACCGCGAGCGTCTCGCCGCGTTGCAGGGCGGCGCGATTCTTCAGCGCGTAGTACGAGGTGCCGTAGGTGACGATGAGACCCGCTGCCCGGTCGAAATCGAGACCGTTGGGCAGCGCCACCAGCCGGTCCGCCGCGATCGCCAGACGCTCGCGCGCCGCGCCGTAGCGGGCGTAGCCCATGACCCGCTCGCCGGGTCTCACCGTGCTCACGCCTGCGCCCACGCTCTCGACCGTGCCGGCGAACTCGGCGCCCGGCGAGAACGGCAGATCGGGCTTGTACTGGTACTTCCCGGCGAGGATCAGGGT
>CAMDEB010000031.1 GCA_945893085.1 Rhodoplanes serenus
GCCGACGCCGACCGCGATCATGATCGGAAACAGCGCGAAGGCGGCGGCGATCACACCCAGCCAGACGGTCGACAGGCCGAGTTCGAACGCCCGGTACGACGTGGTGATGCGCACGACCGCGGTGACGATCTGCACCAGCGCCGTATTCAGGAGAAGCGGAATCAACAGCCGCAGGTCGAGGTCGCTGTTTTGGGCGCGGGCGGAGAGCTTCTTGAACATCCGGCGTTACACTAACTCAAAGTCCATCAGCTCCGGCAGGCCATCGACGGCATGGCTCACCGGCAGGAGGCGCAGTCCGCCAGTTCGCTAGTCGGTGATGTTGAGCAGCGGGCCGCCGCGGCTGCGGCACTGCCGCAGGCAGGCGCGATCGTCGGCATCGAGCAGCGGGCGGCAGGCGTCCGCGCCGAACGTCGGTTGGCAAGCTTGGAATCGCCAAGCGCTCTGGCCGGTGCAGTCCTTCCAGCAGGCGTCGGAGGTCCACACTGAAGCGGAGCGCTGCGACTGCGGATAAGGGCTGATGTGCCTGATCCCGCCGGGGAACACCACCACCGGCCGGTTCTCCTTCAGGTATTCGCCAGCCATCGCCGGCTCAACCAGGCCAGCGATCAGCACCAGGAGAGAAGCCAGAATTTTCATGGCTGCCAGCAAATCACGTCGGCCCGAACTCGTCGAGCAGGCCTGTGGACGCTGCGTGAGGCCGCGTTCCGTCCCGGCGGCCCGCCATGCTAGGGGTTCGGTCGATGAACATCCTCCTCCTCGGCTCGGGCGGGCGCGAGCATGCGCTGGCCTGGAAGATGGCGGCGAGCCCGCTGGCCGACCGGCTGTATTGCGCGCCGGGCAATGCCGGCATCGCGCGGGAGGCGGAGCTGGTGCCGCTCGACATCGCCGACCATGCGGCGGTGATCGCGTTCTGCAAGGCGAGCAAGATCGACTTCGTCGTGGTCGGCCCCGAGGCGCCGCTGTGCGCCGGCATCGTCGACGATCTGGAGCGCGCCGGCATCAAGACGTTCGGCCCGACCAAGGCGGCGGCGCAGCTCGAAGGCTCCAAGGGCTTCACCAAGGATCTGTGCAAGGCGAACAACATCCCGACCGCGGCCTACGAGCGCTTCACCGCGGCGGCCCCGGCCAAGGCCTACGCGCGGACGCAGGGCGCGCCGATCGTGATCAAGGCCGACGGGCTGGCCGCCGGCAAGGGCGTGGTGGTGGCGCAGACCGTGGCCGAGGCCGAGCAGGCGGTCGACCTGATGTTCGGCGGCTTGCTGGGCGAGGCGGGCGCCGAGGTCGTGGTCGAGGAATTCCTCGCCGGCGAGGAGGCCTCGTTCTTCGCGCTCACCGACGGCGAGAACGCCATCGCGCTCGCCTCGGCGCAGGATCACAAGCGGGTCGGCGACGGCGACACCGGGCCGAACACCGGCGGCATGGGCGCCTATTCGCCGGCGCCGGTGATGACGCCGGAGATGACGAAGCGCACCATGGACGAGATCATCCTGCCGACCGTGCGGGCGATGAAGGCGATGGGTTCGCCATACAAGGGCGTGCTGTTCGCCGGGTTGATGATCGGCAAGGACGGCCCGAAGCTGATCGAATACAACGCCCGCTTCGGCGATCCGGAAACCCAGGTGCTGATGCTGCGGCTGATGTCGGACCTGGTGGCGGCGTTGCTGGCCGCGCGCGACGGGCAACTGAAGAATTTCGACCTGCGCTGGTATCCCGATGCCGCGCTGACCGTGGTGATGGCGGCCAAGGGCTATCCCGGCAACTACGCCAAGGGCTCGGCGATCGAAGGCCTCGAGGCCGCCGGGCAGATCGAAGGCGTCGAGATTTTCCATGCCGGCACCAGGGCCGAGGGCGGCAAAATCCTCGCCAACGGCGGGCGCGTGCTCAACGTCTCGGCGCTCGGCCGCAGCGTGACGCAGGCGCAGGCGCGCGCCTATGCTGCCGTCGATCGAATCCGCTGGCCGGACGGTTTCTGCCGCCGCGACATCGGCTGGCAGGCGGTCCGGCGCGAGCAGACCAAGTCGTAAGGAGAGTTCATGCATCCGGTGCTGCGGCTTTACGAAGACACCCTGTCCGCGAGCGCGCTCCAGGTCCGGTTGCCGCCGCTGCCGCGCATGATCTTCGTCGTGCACGGCGCGCTGAGCATCGAGGGCAAAAGCTACACCGATGGCGAGGCCTGGCACGGCGAGGGCGCGGTGGCGCTCACCGCCGGCGAGCATGGCGTGACCTATTGGCGCTTCGACTTGGCGCCGGACGGCAACCGCGGCAGCCCGGCGGTCGGGCCCGGCACCTCGTCCACCGAGAAGCTCGCCGCCGTGCTCGGCACCATGCCGAAGGGCGAATTGCTGCTGCGCGGCGACAGCGTGGCGTTCCCGCCCGGCGGCTGCGCCTATCTGCACACCCATCAGGGCCCGGGCATCCGCTGCCTGATCGAGGGCGGCATCCGCATCGACACCCACGGCCGCTCGACCTCGTACGGGCCGGGCGGCGCCTGGTACGAGGCCGGGCCCGAGCCGGTGTTCGCGCAGGCGGCGGCCGACCGGCCGAGCCGGTTCATCCGGGTGATGGTGCTGCCGCGCGCGCTGATCGGCAAGAGCTCGATCGCGCTGCTCAACGAGGAGGACAAGACCAAGCCGCGCTCGCAGCAGTACAGGGTGTTCGTCGATGCGGCGATCGAGCGGCCGGGCGGGTGAAAGCGCGCTGGCTTTGTCCGCCGCCGCGGCGCTAGAGTGGCGGTGCCATTCGCGGGGGCGATGCACAAAGTCTGGAGGGGACAATGGCCAAGACTCGGAAGAAGACTCGTAAGGCGGCTCGCAAGACAGCGAAGCGCTCGACCAAGAAAACCAAGCGCGGCGCGGCGAAGTCCAAAGCAAAGTCGAGGACCAAGGCGAAGAAGGCATCCAAGCCGAAGGCGCGCCGCGCCAAGGCAGCGAAGCAGGGCCCGATCGCCAGCGCGGTCGACGCGGTGATCGACACGATCCGCGGCACCGGCTCGATGCACAACCGGCTGGGCGGGCGAAATACGTTCGAGGATTAGCGGCGGCGCAAACGCTGCCATCCCTGCGAAAGTCTCATGCTGTCATCCCCGCGAAAGCGGGGATCCAGCTTCGCAAACGCCGATCCGTGGCCATGGGTCCCCGCCTGCGCGGGGACGACAGCGGAATTTGCGGCGCCGTTCCTCACGCCGGCTTAAAGCTCCGATCCAGCGCCACGTCGATCAGCATCGGCGCGTTGCTGTTCAGCCCCTTCGCGATCAGGTCGGTCGCCTGCTTCACCGTGGTCGCGCGCGCGGCGGCGACGCCGAGCGAGTTCGCCAGCCCGACGAAATCGATCGCCGGGTTGGTCAGCTCCATGCCGACGAAGGTGTCGGCCTGTTCCGCTAGCCCGCGCATGGCGAGCAGGCGCTGCTTGAGGATGCGGTAGCTGGTGTTGTTGAAGATCACGAACACCACCGCAATCTTGTCGTGCGCCGCGGTCCACAGCGCCTGCACGGTGTACATGGCGCTGCCGTCGCCGACCAGCGCCACCACCGGGCGGTCCGGCTGCGCCAGCTTGGCGCCGATCGCCGCCGGCAGGCCCCAGCCGATGCCGCCGCCGCGCAGGCCGAAGAAGCTCTTCTCGTCCTCGCTGTCGATCATCGAGCGCGCGCCCGGCGCCGATGACAGGATCTCTTCGATCACCACTGCGTTCTTCGGCAGCATCGCGCCGATGGCTTCGAGCAGCGCCAGCGCCTGCACCGGCACCTGGTCGGCCATCGCGCGCGCCTTGGCCCGCAGCGCGTCGCGCTCGGCCCGCGCCGCGTCGCTTGCGGTCTTCAGTCGTTCACGGGCCAGGCCGCGCGCGCCGCTCGACATCTTTTCGCGGAGCGCAGCGGTGATCTCGGGCAGCGTCGCCTTCGGATCGCCGTAGATGCCGACCTTGGCCGGATAGTTCTTGCCGATCTCCCACGGATCGTTGTCGAGATGGATCAGCGGCAGGTTCGGCGGCATCGGATCGACGGCCGACGGCAGCGACAGCGTGAACAGATCGCCGCCGACCGAGAACAGCACGTCGTGCTGGTCGAGCACCGCGCGCACGCCGGGCTGGGTGCGGAGCATCGCCCCGCGATAGAGCGGATGGGTCGCAGGAAACGACGCGGTGCTCGGCACGAACTCGACATAGACCGGCGCGCCGATCAGTTCGGCGAGCTCCACCAGCTCGGCATGCGCCCGGCTCTGCGACACCGCATCGCCGGCGATGATGACCGGGCGCTTGGCCTGCGCCAGCAGCTCGGCCGCGGCGGCGACCGCCTCGGCGTCGCCGCGCAGGCGCGGGGCGACCCGCGTCGGCCCTAGCAGGTCGATGTCGGCGTCGTTCTTCAGAATGTCGCCGGGCAGCGACAGGAACACCGGCCCGGTCGGCGGCGCCAGCGCCGTCTTGACGGCGCGGTGCACGTAGCGCGGCAGGTCCTCGACGCGATGCACTTCGGCGGCCCATTTCACGAACGGCCGCGCCAGCGTCGGCAGGTCGGCGCTCAGGACCGGCTCGGTGACGAGAAATTGCAGATCCTGCTGGCCGGCGGTGACCAGGATCGGCGAGCCGGCCTTCAGCGCGTCGTAGAGCATGCCCATGGCGTTGCCGAGGCCGGGCGCCACATGCAGGTTGAGCACCGCGAGCCGGCCGGAGGCCTGGGCGTAGCCGTCGGCCATCGCCATCAGGGCGGCCTCCTGCAGGCCGAGCACGTAGCGGATGTCGCGCTCGACCGCGAACGCATCCATCAGCGGCAGCTCGGTGGTGCCCGGATTGCCGAACATGAGATCGACGCCCTCCTGCTTCAGCAGTTCGAGGAAGGCGCGCTTACCGGACATCACGGGCACAGGGGGACTCCAATCGTTTTGGGAATGGCAGGGGAGGTCGGCGGTTCGTCAGGAGGTTTCCGGGCGATTGAAGTGCGACGGCGTCGGCGTGTCGGGCTTGAGCGAGACGTGGCTGTGGGTGCAATACCACGGCGCGCCCACGGCTTCGCGCATCAGCGTGGCGGTGACACGGCCAGGCCGCTCGAAGCGCGTCGTCTTGTCCTGGTGCAGGCCGGTGGAATGGAAGATCGCGGCGCCCATCGCCATCAGCCGGTCCGGCGACATGGCGATCTCCAGTGTCGCAAGGTCGTAGTGATAATTCTCCATCGTCGGCCAGACCACGCGCCACTGTTCCTGCTCGAGCGCCTCGCGCGAGGTCACCATCTCGACCTTGGAGCCGAAGGCGATGGCGTCCTCGGCGAACATTTCGCGGACCCGCTTGAAATCGACCGCCGCGACCAGGCTCGCCCATTTGACGAACCATGCGGCGATCGAGCGGCGGTCCTCGTCGGATACGGGCAGGCGCCTCATTCCCTTGTCTCGCGGTGTTTTGCTGCACCTTAACGCGCGGCGGGAGACGATGCTACGCTTGCCCCATGAGGCTTGCACCATGAGGCTTGCACCAGGAGCAGGATCGATCGCCAGATCGCCTTCACCGGTACCAAGGACGTGGCCGAGACGTTGCGCTTCGACCCGGCGCGGCTCGAAGCCCATCTGGCGCGCGAGGTCGCGGGATTTTCCGGGCCGCTGTCGGTGCGCCAGTTCAAGGGCGGCCAGTCGAATCCGACCTATTTCTTGGAGACGCCGGGGCGCAACTACGTGATGCGGCGGAAGCCGCCGGGCAAGCTGTTGCCGTCGGCGCACGCGGTCGACCGCGAGTTCCGCGTCATCCGCGCCCTGCACGGGCAGGAGTTCCCGGTCGCCGAGCCGGTGCACTACTGCGCCGATGAAAGCGTTGCCGGCACGCCGTTCTACGTCATGGGCTTCGTCGCCGGCCGGGTGTTCTGGAATCCGGAGATGCCTGGCTCGAACCCTGTTGAGCGCGCGCAGGTCTATGACGCGATGAATGCGACGCTGGCGAAGCTGCACTGCTTCGATCCGGCGGCGATCGGCCTGTCCGACTTCGGCCGCGGCGAGAACTACGTCGGCCGCCAGGTCGAGCGCTGGTCGCGGCAGTATCGCGCCTCGCAGACGCAAGAGATCGGGGAGATGGAGCGGCTGATCGAATGGCTGCCGGCTCACATGCCGCCGGCCGGTCCGGTGCGGCTGGTGCATGGTGACTACCGGCTGGACAACATGATCCTGGCGCCGAAGCGCGCCGAGGTGCTGGCGGTGCTGGACTGGGAGCTCTCCACGCTGGGCGATCCGCTGGCCGATTTCACCTATCACCTGATGCAGTGGCACATGCCACCGGAGGACACCGGCGCCGGCACGGGCTCGCTGGTCGGCTTCGATCTGCCGGCGCTCGGCATTCCCTCGCTCGCGGATTACGTCGACGGTTACGTCGAACGCACCGGCCTCGATCCGTGGCCGCATCTCAACGTCTATCTCGCCTACAACTTCTTCCGCATCGCCGCGATCCTGCAGGGCATCGCCGGCCGGGTGCGTGACGGCACCGCGACCAGCGAACACGCGCCCGCCAAGGCGCAGATGGTGCGGCCGCTCGCCGAGACCGCGTGGCGGTTCGCGCGCGAGGCGGGGGCGTGACCAAGACCGTGGCGCTCGCGCTCGGCGGCGGCGGGGCGCGCTCGCTGGCGCAGATCGCGGTGCTGGAGGCGCTCGACGAGCTTGGCATCAAACCGGTGGCGCTGGCGGGGGCTTCGTTCGGCGCGGTGATCGCCGCGGCCTACGCCGCGGGCATGACCGGCAAGGACATCCGCCGCGCGGTGATCGCGATGGCGCACGACCCGGGCGGGACCTGGTCAAAGCTGCTCGCCGCGCGCGCCAGCAATCTCGCGGCGTGGCTTTCGGCGCCGCTCGGCAATCCGCTGCTGCTCGACGCCGAAAAGCTCTGCGCCCAGTTCCTGCCGCCCGATATCCCGGATGATTTCGCGAGCCTTGCCATCCCGCTGATCGTGGTCGCGACCGATCTGCACGCGCGCGCCGAGGCGGCGCTGTCCTCCGGTCCGCTCAAGCCCGCGCTCGCGGCATCGATTGCGATTCCCGGCCTGGTGCGGCCGGTGGCGATCGGCGAGCGCCTGCTGGTCGACGGCGCGGTCACCAACCCGCTGCCGTTCGATCTGCTGCGCGGCCTGGCCGACGTCGTGATCGCAGTCGACAGTTCGGTCGGTCCGCTCGCGCCGGGCAGCGTGCCCGATCCCTGGGAGGCGCTGGGCGCGACCATTCACGTCATCGCCCACGGCATCATCACCCGCAAGCTCGCCGACGGAGGGCCGGACCTGCTGCTGCGGCCGAACGCCGGCACGTTCCGCCTGTTCGAGTTCTTTCGCGCCAGCGCGATCCTGCGCTCGGCCGAGCCGATCAAGGCCGAGGCGAAAGAGCGGATCGCGGCGCTGCTGGGTGTCTGAAAGTGCATCGAATTTGAGTAAATTTGCGACCGATTTCCGCCGAAGATATTGAGCTTCGCCGTCTAGTTGGATGGCCATGGCCGTTACAGGCATCGGCATCCGTTCGATCTGGTCGAGAAGCGGCGCGGCGTGGCAAGGCAAGAAGCCCGCACCGCAGCGCGCCGATGGTGACGACGATCGCCGCGACGATGACGGCTTCGCCGACGCCGACCGCGGGGCGGAGCCGGCGCCCGGGACCGGCGTGCTCGTCGATCTCAAAGCGTAGCTATCTCCGCTCCCTGAAAAAATTCCGCAGCAGCGCCGCCGCCTCCTTTTCACCGATGCCGCCATAGAGCTCCGGCCGGTGATGGCAGGTCCGCGAGTCGAAGAAGGCGACGCCGTGCTGCACCGCGCCGCCCTTCGGGTCGCCTGCGCCGTAGTACAGCCGGCGGATGCGCGCGAACGAGATCGCCGCCGCGCACATCGCGCAGGGCTCGAGCGTCACATAGAGGTCGCAGTCGGTCAGGCGCTCGGAGTCGAGCAGGGCCGCGGCCTGGCGGATCGCGATCAACTCGGCATGCGCGGTCGGATCGCGGTCGCGCAGCGTGCGGTTGCCGGCCTTGGCGATCACCGCGCCGTTGCGGACGATGGCGCAGCCGACCGGCACCTCGCCCGCCTCTCCGGCGGCGCGGGCTTCGTCCAATGCCAGTTCCATGAAAGACGGCACGGCTCGTCCCGATGCTCGATCTCTGCTATCAGGCGGCACCTTATCGGCGGCAGGCAAGATGACCAAGAGCACCAGCGAAGACGGCCAAGCCGCCCAAGGGGTTGGCGGCGGGCGGCACCACGGCCGCAAGTTCAAGCCGAAACGGTTGAAGACGACGCTGCCACGGCCCGCCGAAGCCCTGGCGCCAGTCGAAGCGCCGCCCGCGAAAACCGCCGAGCGGATCGCCAAGGTGATCGCCCGCGCCGGCGTTGCGTCGCGCCGCGAGGCCGAGGCGCTGATCGCGGCCGGCCGGGTCGCGGTCAACGGCGCGGCGATTTCATCGCCCGCGCTCAACGTGACGCGGCAGGACCGCATCAGCGTCAACGGCAAGCCGCTGCCGGCGCGCGAGCGCACCCGGCTGTTCATGTTCCACAAGCCGAGCGGCCTCGTCACCACCAGCGCCGATACCCATGGCCGCCCGACCATCTTCGGCGGATTGCCGGAGAATCTGCCGCGGCTCATCAGCGTCGGCCGGCTCGATCTCAACACCGAAGGGCTGCTGCTGCTGACCAACGACGGCGGGCTGTCGCGCGCGCTGGAACTGCCGGCGACCGGCTGGCTGCGGCGCTATCGCGTGCGGGCGCACGGCCGGGTGACGCAGGCGCAGCTCGACGCGCTGAAAAACGGCATCACCGTCGACGGCATCCATTATGGCGCGATCGAGGCGCTGCTGGAGCGTGAGCAGGGCGCCAACGTGTGGCTCAGTTTCGCCATGCGCGAGGGCAAGAACCGCGAGATCCGCAACGTGCTGCGGGAACTCGGTTTGCAGGTCAATCGCCTGATCCGGATTTCCTATGGACCGTTCCAGCTCGGCGAGCTGCCGTCCGGCGCGGTCGAGGAGGTCAAGACGCGCGTGCTGCGCGAGCAACTCGGCGAACGCCTGGTGGCGCTGTCCGGCGCGGATTTTTCCGGTCCGCTGCTGGAGCACGAGGCTCCGGTGCGAGCCAACGCGCGCGCGCCAACGCGCGAGCCCGAGAAGCGCGGCGACACTGATCATCGGTCATCTCGGGAGCCTCGGCCATCGCGGGACCGGACGAGCAAATTTCCAAAGCGTGAACGTGCCGACCGGCGGTTTGCAGAGCCGAGTGCACCGGCCGCAGCCGAACGCACCAAGCATTTCGGTTTCGGCAAGGGCCGGGACCGCAAGTCCCCCACGCCGTCATCTCATGTGGATCGCCACGGCAAGCGGCCGCAGTCGGCTGGCGGAAAAAAGCCCGCCGGGCGTGGGCCGGATCGGGACCGCGGACGGCCGCCTCGGAATGACGGCGGGCGGCCACCTCGCGATGACAAGCGTCCCAGCGGGCCGCGCCGTCCCTATCGCGGCAAGCGGGACCGTTGATGCGCGTCGTCGGCGGACGATTGCGCGGGCGCAACCTCGCGGCGCCGAAGTCGCAGGCGATCCGCCCGACCGCCGACCGGCTGCGCGAGTCGCTGTTCAACATCCTGGTGCATTCCTACGACGACCCGATCACCGATGCGCGCGTGCTGGACCTGTTTGCCGGCACCGGCGCGCTGGCGATCGAGGCGCTGTCGCGCGGCGCCGCGTTCGCGCTGTTCGTCGATGACGGCGCCGAGGCGCGGGCGTTGCTGCGCGGCAACGTCGAAGCGCTGGGATTGGGCGGCGCGACCAAGGTGTATCGCCGCGATGCGACGAAGCTCGGGCCGGTCAGCCCGCTTGCGCCATTCTCGCTCGCGTTTCTCGATCCGCCGTATGGCAAGGGTCTTGCGGAGCAAGCGCTCATCTCGGCGCGTGACGGCGGCTGGCTCGCGCCCGGCGCGTTGATCGTGGTCGAGGAGGCGACGGACGCGGGCTTCCGGCCGCCCGAGGGTTTCGACGAGGTCGAACGGCGGGACTACGACGACACGCAGTTTACGTTCCTGCGCGTACGCCCGTGATGCCTCGATGAACTCTCTCTCGGCGCGGTGACTCGGCCACGCAGGGATGGTATCGTGACGCATCCTTGAGGGGCGTCACATGATCAGCAGAATGTTGAAGGTTGCGGTTGTCGCCGCGGCAGTGTCCGGTTTTGCCGGCAGCGCAGGCCTTGCCGACGAGTGCGACGACATCACGAAAGCGGTCAGGAACTTGGTCGACAAGATCGAGCCGGACAAGGCCAAGGGCAATCAGCCGCTCACTTGCGCGATCTATGCCGAGGGCCTCGGCATGTTGAAATTGCTCCGGGTCGTTAGCGGCGAGTGTCTCGAGGAAGACTCCAAGCGTGCGCCGGCTCTTGCCGAGCTTGAGCGCACGATCCGCAGCCTGCAATCGCAAGTCATCGACAGGAACTGCGGCTGAGCGACAGGAGCCGGTCATGAAGAATTCAATAGCGGCGGCGGCAGCGGCGGCAATGTTCGGACTTCTGGTGTCGGGACAGCAGGCCCGCAGCGACGATTGTGACGATCTCGTCACGAGCGTGGAGACCGCTGTCGAGGTCGCCAGCAAGGTTCTCGAGCAGAACATGGCGGACATCACCAAGGTCAAGCCGTCTGACGACAAGGAGAAGGCGTCGGTGATGAACAGGTTCTGCAGCGCCAGCGGCGAATTTCTCGGCTTCTCGCGGGCCTATCGGGTGGTTGTGTCCGAGTGCCTGCGAGGCAGCAAGCGGCGCGATACGGTCGCTTCGCTCACCAAGTCGATCAGGTCGCTCGAGGATTCGATTATCGACACCTGCAAGTGACGGGCGCGCGTTGTTGACTCGGGCGCGGTTTTACATCATGTAGGCGCCGTCGGGCTTGATCGCAGTCGCCCGGCCGATCCAAGGCATTCGCCCAAGCACTGCACCTTGCCCGCGCTGGGCCGAGGCTATGCGAATGTCATCATCCCCGAAGCGGTCCTACATCCCGTTGCTCTATGCCGCGCGAGGCGTGCGCGGCTTCGGCGACGGCTTCGCCGTCATCATCCTGCCGGCCTATCTGACGGCGATCGGCTTCAGTCCGTTGCAAATCGGCATCATTGCCACCGTCGCGCTGCTCGGCTCGTCGCTGCTGACGCTGCTGGTCGGCTTTATTGCTCCGCGGCATGACCTGCGCAATCTGCTCATGCTCGGCGCGGCGCTGATGGTCGCGACCGGATTGGCATTCCCTCAGTTCGAGCACATCGCGTTCATCGGTCTGATCGCGTTCGTCGGCACGATCAATCCGCAGACCGGCGACAGCGGCGTCCTGGTGCCGCTGGAGCACGCCATGCTGGCGCAGGGCGTGCCCGACGAGCAGCGCACGCGCGCCTTCGCCCGCTACAGCCTGACCGGGGCGCTGGCGACCGCCGCTGGCGCGCTCGCGGCCGCCTTGCCGGATGTGCTCGTCTCGGCGGGAGCGAGCAGGCTCTCGGCGTTTCAGGCGATGTTCTATCTCTACGCCGCGCTCGGCGTCGTGGGCGGCGCCCTCTATCGGCAATTGCCGCATGCGGAGGCGAAGGAGACCGGCGCCAGCACGCCGCTCGGCCCGTCGCGCTGGACGGTCTACAAGCTCGCCGCTCTGTTCAGCCTGGATTCGTTTGCCGGCGGTTTTGTCGTGCAGTCGCTGCTGGCGCTCTGGCTGTTCGAGCGGTTCGATCTGTCGCTGTCCGCCGCGAGCCTGTTCTTTTTCTGGTCGAGCGTGTTGACCGCCTTCTCCTACCCGGTGGCGGCGCGGCTCGCGCAGCGCATTGGGCTCGTCAACACCATGGTGTTCACGCACATCCCGTCCAGCATCTTTCTCATCATTGCGGCGTTCTCGAGCAATCTCTACGTGGTGCTCGCGCTGCTGCTGATCCGCTCCGCGCTCGCGCAGATGGACGTGCCGGCGCGCTCGTCCTACGTCATGGCCGTGGTCACGCCGGCCGAGCGGACCGCGGCCGCGAGCGTCACGGCGGTGCCGCGCAGCCTTGCGTCGTCGATCAGCCCGGCCTTGGCGGGGATGATGCTCGGCATGCCGTTCTCCGGCCTGCCGCTGGTGGTCTGCGGCGTGCTCAAGATCGTCTATGACGTCGCCCTGCTGTATTCGTTCCGGCACGTGAGGCCGCCGGAGGAGCAACGCAATTCGCCCTAATCCCAATCCGCCCTAATCCATGGTGACGCCGGCGGCGGCCGCGACGGGCAATAGTGGTCAATTTTATACAGACTCGCCTCCGCTGTGAGTCCTACCCTTTGGATCGCTGGGCGGTATTCGGGTCGGTTGTAGCCCCATACCCCTGACCCAGTAGACCCTGGAGCCCCCCACCGGGGTCTTTTTCCGAGCGCCGAGATGCTTCGCGGAGGCTCAGATGGACACGGTCGACTTCAAGGAGCAGTTCCCCGCCATCGCGGATGCGTGGGCGCTCGCGCAGGGCATTGTCGACACCGTCCGCGAGCCTGTTCTTGTGCTCGACAAAGGCCTGCGCGTGATCACCGCGAGCCGATCCTTCTATTCGGCATTCAAGGTTAGCCCCGAGGAAACCCACGGCAGACTTCTTTATGCATTGGGCGATGGACAGTGGGACATTCCAAAGCTTCGGGTGCTGCTGGAAAAAATCATACCCGAGCACGGCGTGATGGAGGACTACGAGGTTGAGCACGAATTTCCCGGCCTCGGAAACCGCACGATGTGGCTGAACGCCCGTCAGGTGTTCTACGCAGGCGGCGCCGATGCGACCATTCTGCTCGGCATGGAGGATATCACCGCGCGGCGCATCCTGGAGCGCGAAAAGGACGATTTGTTGCGGCAGAAGGACGTGCTGCTTGAGGAACTGCAGCACCGGATCGCCAACAGCCTGCAGATCATCGCAAGCATCATCATGCTGAAGGCGCGGGCGGTGAAGTCGAAAGAGACCCGCCTGCATCTGCAAGACGCGCACAAGCGAGTGATGTCGGTTGCCGCCGTGCAAAAGCAACTGCATGCCTCCGGGGCCAGCGGATCCATCGAAATTGCGCCTTACCTCTCAAGCTTGTGTGAGGCCCTGGCGAGCTCCATGATCGGCGACACTCGGCCGGTGTCGCTCAAAGTGATTGGCGTTGGTGGTGGCAGCGCGACGTCCCGTCAGGCCGAGAGTCTCGGCTTGATCGTGACCGAACTTGTGATGAATGCGCTGAAGCATGCGTTCCCCGACGAGAAGGTCGACGGTCAGATCACCGTCGCCTATGAGGTGGCCGGAACCAATTGGAAGCTTTCGGTCTCCGACAACGGGGTCGGCAAGCCGGACGGCGTCTTCGCTCAAGGCAAATCCGGGCTCGGCACGGGCATCGTCAAGGCGCTTTCAAGTCAGCTCCATGCTCAGGTTGAAACCTTGGCCGGCCCCAAAGGCACGACCGTGTCGGTCACCCACGCCACGTTCTCGACCAAGGCAATCCATGCCGCGTGAATGGCGGCAGTTGCCTCGCCAAGCGGCAAATCGAACCAAGACGTCGCGCGAATCTGGAGGATACGAAAGATGCACATGTCGGGTGAAAGTCTCCTGATCATTTTAGTGGTGGGCCTCATTGCCGGATGGCTGGCCGGTCAGATCGTGCGAGGCACCGGATTTGGGATTGTGGGCGACCTCATCATCGGCATAGCAGGCGCCTTCGTCGGGAGTTGGCTGCTTCCTCAGCTCGGCATCCGCCTTGGCGCGGGCCTCGTTATGGCGATCATCAACGCCACCATCGGCGCCGTGATACTGCTGCTGATCATCAGGCTTGTTCGTGGTGGAGGCGGATGGCGAAGCGGCTGGGGTTGGAGAAGACGTTGGTAGTCGATTCCCGGCAGGCATCGAGAGCCATAGCCGTATGCGGCGCTCGGCATGCCTCGGATTATTTTCCGTTTGTGAGCACTTTTGAACAGTCAGGGCTCTGGCGGGGTGGAAGCCTAGCATCCGTAAAAATACTGAGGCGGCTGCGATAAGCTGCCTGAGCCGGTCGTCACCTTGACGACACCGGCGGGCAGGCCGGCTGGTCAAACGGTACGGAGCCAGACATGGGACGGTCCCACTACTACGTGATGTTCGACGGGGGCGCCTGGAAAATTCAATGCGACGGCGAGGACTCCGAGCCCTACCCGCGCTGGCACGATGCTTTCAAGGATGCCGTGGCGCTCGCCCACCTCGATGGCCGGAACGGCCGCGAGGCCGAGGTCATCGTGCAATGCGACGACCATGTTTTTCGACCCAGGTGGGATTCCAGAAGCGACCCCTATCCGCCAACGTTGGTCCCTCACTCATGAAACCGCGCGGCTCGACGAACTCGAATTCCCAGCACTCCTGTGGGACCGCCTGCGACCACGCCCCCGCGCGAGGCGTTCCCAGGCGGTCTTGCCCGACCGCATATTCACTAGATTGAACGGTCCGCCAGTTCTCTTCGGTTGACGAGCTGCAGTAAAGATTGAATCCGCCGGTTCGCGGTGTTCAGATTTTCAACCTTGTAAAATTTTCTAAGCCCATAGGCGATTCCTTCCTGTAAGGGCGTGAGACTGTTGATCTTATAGCCCGGCAAAATGTCTCGGGGCGTTTGCATTATTTTTCTCGTTGTACTCCCAGGGAATAAACTCCTGCTGCGCAGGGTGGTTCCGGATCGGTCAGCTTTGGTGCGATTCCAAGGGCATAGCCGCGCGTAAAACCCGCGCATGTCCGAATGATTTCGCTTGTGTGCACTTTTGACCCGTCGCGGCTCCAGCGCGGCAACGGGCCCATTTACGCCGGTGTTTTAGCGGCGGTCATAATGGTGGGGCTGCTCATCACCTACGCGGTGCGGTGAAGCCGTTCAAAAATCTCCGTTTGAAACGTCCTTAGATATTGCGTTTGCCGGCACCTAAGCCGCTCCGCTCGATTTTGATCTCGGGCGTCTCGTGTAGAACCACGTTCAACAAAGAGCGGTGCACCTCAATGTGACCGTTGTAATCGATGAGGCCCAAACGCCGAAATTTGTTCATGAAAAAACTGACGCGAGACCGGGTCGTGCCGATGATCTCTGCGAGTGTCTCTTGGCTGATTTTCGCCAGAACCGGTTCGGGCTCACCCTCCTTGCCAAAATTCGCGAGAAGCAGAAGGGTCCGTGCCAGGCGTTTCTCGCTCGAATTGAACAACTGATCGACCAGATCCTCTTCAACGCGAATGTTCCGGGCCAAAAGGTGCGAGATGAACAACTCGGCAAACGTCGGCTCTTTGTGAATCACGCTGATGATCTCGGTCTTCATCATTCGCGTGACCGCACAGTCCGTCATGGCGGTCACTGTCGCCAAGCGCCGAACCTGCCCGCCCACACATCCTTCGCCGAAAAAATCACCGGCTCCCAAAACGGCCACCACCGCCTCCTTACCTTGTTCGGAGACCACGGTGACCTTGGCTTTTCCTGTCTGGATGTAAAAAACCGAATCCGCAGGCTCGCCTTGCCGATAAACGATTTGGTCTTTTCGGTATTTGGATACGGTTCGTCGCCCGCTCACTTTCGAGAGGAACGCTTTGGGGTCGAACGGGGACTTTTTTTCCTACGTTTCAAGTCAGCCCTCCCCCTTCCTGGGGCTCATCTGACCGGCGTAGAGGGATTTTATAAAATTTGATCGCGCCATGGAAGTGCGCCCGTGGCCGCAGCCCAGATCGCTGTGCCATTCCGCGTGTTGGCCGGTTTGCGGCCCGTTTCGCGCCCACAGTGTGCGTCAGCGCGTTCTGCCTATTCTTTCTTCGGTTCTGAGGCTGGCGACATCTCCTTGGTCTTTTCTTCGGTGAGGAGTTTTTTGATCGTTGTCCGCTCGGTCTCATTGACCGAGGTTTCCAGCAAATTCTGAAACCGCTTGATGTTGATGGCGTACGAGAAGGAATTCATCGGAAGCCTCCACCGTCATGGGGGCAGCCCAAGCTGTCGCGGGCTAAGGCCTTCGTCTGACCGCAATAGGCTTTGCCAAGTATGCGCTGCCCCAGATTAACGCGGGCGGCGGTGTCAATTCTGGTCAAAATTGCTCACTTTCGGACCCGGCGCCGCCGGCCCGGTTGGTCGAAGCCCTGCGCAATCCGCCCTAATCCATGGAGATGCCGGCGGCCTTGATCACCTTGCCCCAGCGCTCGATGTCCTCGGCCAGCATCTTGGCGAGATATTCCGGCGAACGCTGCTCCGGCGGTACGATCTCAAGACCGAGATCCTCGAGCCTCTTGCGCACGTCGGGTCGTGCGATCATGTCCTGGAGCGCCTTGTTCATCTTCTGCACGATCGGCTGGGGCGTTCCCTTCGGGAAGAAGAAGCCGTTCCAGACCGTCGCTTCCACGCCTGGGAGACCCTGTTCGCCGTTGGTGGCCAGATCGGCGATGATCGGCACCCGCTTCGGCGACATCACCGCGATGCCCTTGACGCTGCCGCCCTTGGCCTGGACCGCGCCGGTCTGGATGGTGTCGCACATGTAGTCGATGCGCCCGCCGATCAGGTCCTGCATCACCGCGCCGGCGCCGCGATAGGGCACGTGGGTGATGTTGACGCCGATCACGGTGTTGAACAGCGCGCAGGGCAGGTGCGTGCCGGAGCCGACGCCGGCCGAGCCGTATTGCAGCTTGCTCTGGTTCGCCTTCAGGTAGGCGACGAACTCCTGGAGGTTGTTGGCCGGAAAGTCCTTGCGTGCGATCAGGATGCGTGGCGATTCCGACACCAGCCCGATTGGCGTGAAGTCCTCGTTGGAATTGTAAGGAAGCTTCTTGTAGAGCGACTGGCTGTAGGCGTGCGTGCCGGTGTTGCCGATCATGAAGGTGTAGCCGTCGGGCGCGGCCTTGGCGACGCGGGCGCTGCCGACCGTGCCGGCGGCGGCGCCGATGTTCTCGACGACGATGGTCGCTCCCAGAAGCTCGCCGAGCGTCACCGCCTGCAGCCGCGCGCTGGCGTCGATGCCGCCGCCGGGTGCGAACGGAACGATGAGCGTGATATTGCGGTTGGGCCAGTCCTGCTGCGCGGCGGCGGTCGCGGTGCAGGTCAAGAGCACGGCCAGCCCGGCAAGCAGCGCTTTCGATCGTTGCATCGTTTTACTCCTCATGGATTGCATGGGCGTCAGTCGACGCTGACGCCGCTCGCCTTGATCGGCGCAGCCCACCGCGCAGTCTCGCTGACGACGAACTTGGTCAGATACTCCGGGCTCCGGCGTTCAGGCGGCGTGATCGTCACGCCGATGCTCTTGAACCGTTCACGCACCGCCGGCGTATCAATCGCGTCGCTCGACGCCTTGGCCATGCGCCGCACGATCGCCTGGGGCGTTCCCTTCGGAAACGAAAATCCACCCCAGGCGCCGCAGTCGAGACCCGAAAGCCCCTGCTCCTGCGCGGTCGGAAGCTGTTCGACGCCGGGCGCGCGGTCGAGGCCGAGCGTGACGATCGCCTTCACCGTGCCGCCGCGGATCTGCGGCAGCGCGGTCGAGATTTGCTCGGCGATGAAGTCGATCCGGCCGCCCATCAAATCCTGCATCGCCAGCGAGGCGCCGCGATAGGGCACATGCGTGATTTCGGTGCCCATGGCCTGGTTGAGAAGGACGGCGCAAATATGCGTGCCTGAACCGCCGCCGGCCGAGCCATACTGCATCTTCGCCTGGTTGGCCTTCGCATAGGCGACAAATTCCGCGAGGTTGTTGGCCGGAAAATCCTTGCGCGTGATCAGCACCCGCGCCGAGTCCGAAAACAGCGAGGCGTGCTCGAAGTCGGTCAGGGGATTGTAAAGCGGCTTTTTGTAGAGCAGCGGGATGATGGCGAGAACGGCGCTGCCCGAGAGCATGACGGTGGAGCCGTCCGGGGCGGCCTTCGCCACCCGGGCGGCGCCGGTCATGCCGCCGGCGCCGCCGATATTCTCGACGATCATTTGCTGTCCCAGGAGCTCGGACAGGCGCGCCGCCATGATGCGCCCGATGGTGTCGACCGGGCCGCCGGCCGCGTAAGGCACCACCAGCGTGATCGGCCGGTTGGGCCAGCCGCTCGAAGATTCTTGCGCGCCTGCGGGGCTTACGAGGCCCGCCAGCGCCAGTGCCGCGCTCGCTCCGATGATCGCCTGCCGCATGACTGTCTCCTTGGGTCGGGAAAGACTCGCCTCCGCGACGCCGCAGGTCAAGCGGCGCTTACGCCGCACAGGCTTGGCCTCAATCCACGCTGATGCCGGCCGCCTTGATCGGGATCGCCCACTTGGCGATCTCGCTGCGGACGAATTGGGCGAGGAACTCCGGCGAACGGCGGTCGGGCGCGGCCGACGACATGCCCAGTTCGCGCAACCGCGGCGCAACGGCGGCCGTAGCCACCGCCTGGACCATCGCGTCATGCAGCTTCTTCACGATCGCCGGCGGCGTGCCCTTCGGCGCGAACATCGCATTCCAGGTCGAGGCCTCGAAGTGGGCCAGGCCTTGCTCGTGCGCGGTCGGCAGGTTGGGCAGCACCGCCAGCCGCTGCAGCGCGAACATGGCAATGGGTTTGATGGTGTCGCCATTGATCTGCGGCATCGCCGTGGTGCTGAACGG
Organism: Rhodoplanes serenus; assembly: GCA_945893085.1. Taxonomy (GTDB): domain Bacteria; phylum Pseudomonadota; class Alphaproteobacteria; order Rhizobiales; family Xanthobacteraceae; genus Z2-YC6860. The sequence continues at coordinate 18,498 of CAMDEB010000031.1, forward strand.
GCACCAGTAGTCGATCCGGCCCGCGATCAGGTCGGTCATGGCCGGCGCGCCGCCGCGATAGGGCACATGCGTGATGTCGACGCCGATCGCGGAGTTGAACAGGATGCAGCCGAGATGCGTCGCCGAGCCGACGCCGGCGGAGCCGTATTGCATCTTCGACTGGTTCGCCCGGGCGTAGGCGATGAACTCCTGCAGATTGCCGGCGGGAAGGTCCTTGCGCACCACCAGCAGCAGCGGCTGGTCGGCGATCATCGCCACCGGCGCGAAATCGTTGGCCGCGTCGTACAGCGGCCGCTTGTAGAGCGTCTGGTTGAAGGCGTGGCTGCCGACGGTGCCGAGCCCGAAGGTGTAGCCGTCGGGCGTAGCCTTCGCCACGCGGTTGCCGCCGGTCATGCCGCCGGCGCCGGCGACGTTCTCGATGATGACGGACTGGCGCAAAATTTCAGCGAGCGGCGGCGCGATGATGCGGCCGAGCACGTCGTTGCCGCCGCCGGCTGCGAACGGCACGATCATGGTAATCGGCCGGTTCGGGAAATCCTGCGCGGCGGCGGGCGCGGCCAGTGCGAGCAACACGGTAACCGCCGCCGTCGACAATCTCAGCATCGGGGTTTCCTCTGTTTGATTGTCATTGTCGCATCGTTCACGGGCAGGGCAACAGCTTGCCGCAAGGCAACCCCGCTGTCGTCCCC
>CAMDEB010000032.1 GCA_945893085.1 Rhodoplanes serenus
GTCCACGCGCGGCATCTGTTTCCGATCTGGATCAGCGGAAGGCGCGACGAGGTCGTGGCCGAGTTACAGAAGCGGGATATCGGGGTCGTGGTCAATTACCGCGCCATCCACCTGTTGAAGTACTTCCGCGACAACTTTGGCTTCAAGCCGGGTGATTTCCCGGTCGCCGAAGACATCGGCGATTCCACGTTGTCGCTGCCATTTTATCCGGGCATGACCCTCCAGGAGGTCGATAACGTGGTCGACCATCTGCATACCATCCTCGACTAGCTAAGACGGAATCGCTGGCCACGCCGGCCCCCACCAGGCATAAAACCGCAATGGCGGCCGATTTGATTGGCCGTCGTAGGACGCGGCTAGGGCGGTTTGGATCATTGCGCGCAAGGACCAAACGGCGGAACCGATGATCGTGATGTTTGGCGGCACGATAAGGTGCGTCGACATGTGCCAGCCAGCCTGATCGACCAATAGGACGGCATGGGCGCCGGGCTCGACGGTCTGGGCGATCTCCACGAGGTGCAGGTTCATTGCCTCGGTGTTGCAGGCCGGCAGGATCAGGGCCGCGCCCTTGCCCTGCTTGGGGCAGACCGCGCCGAAGATGTAGGTGGAGGCGGTGCGCTGATCGCGGCGCGCACTTGGGCGTGTGCCGCGCTTCGCCCATCGGCGGGTGATCTTGTTCTTCTGGCCGATGCGAGCCTCGTCCTGAAACCAAATCTCTATTGTCTCGACGTCGACTGCCTTATCGCGCGCGATTGCATCCAGGCGCGCTGGGAAGCTTTTTTAAAATCCTCGATCATACCCTCAGCCTGCGCATGGTGGCGTGGCCGGGCCGAGAGCTTGCGATAGCCCATGGCCCGCAATTCCCGGCTCAAGGTCTGCTTGGCAATGGTGATGCGGAACTCCTCGAAGATCCATTGCGCCAGATCGATCAGCCGCCAGCGCACCACGCCATGAACCGCCGGGACCGGGCCGCTCTCGATCATTCGTGCGATCGCCAAGCGCTGAGTGTCATTGAGCCTGGAGGGCTGGCCCGGCGATTTGCCGTTCCGCAGCCCATCGGGGCCGTCAAACCAGATCACCCAGTCCCGGATGATCTGTCGACCAAAGCCGCCGATCTTGGCTGCCTCGGTGCGCATCGCACCGTCATAGATAGCCGCGAGCCACAAGCCGTCGGGCTTGAGGGGCGTCTTTGATCTTCTTTGCCAACTCGCGAAGCTGAGAGGTCAAAATCCTGGCGCAACAGTATTGGTGCTGACATGGCGAACCTCCATCGCTCGCCATGAATCAGACTCGTCAGCATCGGGAAAGATCGAGGGTCACCCTTTCAGGGATTGGGTATAACCTGCTGTCCAGGCGATCGAAACGACGTGAGGGCTGGCTTGCGAAATAGGTCAATTCGCGCTAATCCCTACCTTCGGGCATAGGGGTTAGGGCGCACGTAAACTCCTCACATCGGAACGAATTAATGGTCGATTTTTCGAGCCTTCCCAAGCACTTGGAGGACGAAACGCGACGTCGCGAATTGCTCGAGATTGAGCAGAAATTGATCGAGCACCCGTTCCCGCCCCAGATGGTGATCGAAAACACATCGATATGCAATTTGACTTGTATTCATTGCAGTCACCGCGAACTGATCCGCAAGAAACGGCACATGGAGCGGCCATTGTGGAACAAGATTGTCGAGGAGGTTGGTCGGGAGTCGCCACAGACGGAGATCTGGCCGACGTTTTACGGCGAAGCGCTCATCATGGGCTACAAAAACGAGCTATGGGACCGGCTCGACTATGCCGATAGAGTCGGCTGCAAGAATCTTGTCCTTAATTCGAATGGGACGCTGCTCGATCGTTGGGACAGTATCGATCAGATTCTGAATTCGCCGCTCAAGCGCTTCATTTTGTCTCTCGATGGTCTGTCGAAGGAGACGTTCGAGACAATTCGCGAGAAGGCCAAGTGGGAACAGGTTTATCCCGCCGTCGAAAAGCTGTGTGCGGAGCGCATTCGGCGCGGCAAAAAATATCCGGTTATTGTCGCTCAGTTTTCGGTAATGCCGCAGAATGCCCACGAAGTGGACGACTACCGCAAGTTCTGGAACGAGCGCGGCGCCGAGGTTAAGGTCCGTCCGATGTTGGAGTGGACCGCGACTGGAACCGTGCGCTCCGATACCATCGTGCACGACAACGAATTCCGCATCGCCTGCCCGTGGGGCAACAATACTATGGCGATCCACCAGGACGGCAGCGTTGTCGCTTGTGCGGTCGACTACGAGGGGCGTTTCAAACCGGGTAACGTCCGTGACATCACCGTCAAGGAAGCGTGGCGGCTTCTCGGTGAGCAGTTGCGCAAGGCGCACCGCGAGCATCGCTGGAAAGATATTCCGGATATCTGCAAGGGCTGTGGCGATTGGCAGGTTGCCGGCGCGCAATACGAAGACGAAAACGTGGAGGGCACACGGCCCTTCTGGTATTATGACGACGAGACCAAAGAGGCGGGCGTCCAAGCTGCGGATCTGATCTGAGAGTCATGGCCATGACTGACTTAATGACCACCGCTGCGACTGCCGCGCCCGAGAAATACGGGCTCAGGGCGGAGGCCGCCAAGTATCCGATGATGCTGGTGTTGTCGTTCGCCTATCCGTGCAATGCGCTGTGTCCGCATTGTCCCTATACGAACTCGAATATCCGGAAGGAATATCGCGACGCTCCCTACATGTCGGAGGCGATTTTCAAGAAAATTGCCGACGAATCGGGTCCCCATCATGCCTATCTGCGCATCTCCGGCGGCGGCGAGCCGATGCTGCATCCGAAGGCCACGGAGTTGCTCGTCTACGCGAAGCAGAAGGGCTGCCGTATCGGCTTGATCACAAATGGCTCGCTCTTCACCGATGAAAATTCACGAGCCCTGCTCAAGGCGGGCGTCGACATGATCGAATTTTCCGTTGATGCATGCGACCCGGCGGCTTACGGGATATTTCGGAAGGGATTGGATTGGGACGAGTTGCTCGCAAATTTCCAGCGGATGGTTGCCCTCCGCGCCGAGATGCATAGCACGTCGAAAATTGTCTGCTCGGCGGTCAACCAGGACGGGGTCGATATCGGTGAAATCGAGAAATTCTGGGTCGGCAAGATGGGCGCTGACTATCTTATCAAGCGCAAATTCCTGACCTGGGGCGGCAACACCACACTTGATGGACAGCGGTCGGCCGATCCGACGCCCTACCTCGACACCGAAGATACGCCATGTCCGTTCATATTCGAGCGACTGAACATCGACAGCCGCGGCAACGTGATGGTTTGCGGTTACGATATTTCAGCAAACACCTCGATGGGAAACGTTGTCACCGATTCAATCGCCGAAATCTGGCATGGACCCGGCTTCAACTTCTATCGCGACAAGCATTTGGCAGGGAAAGGCGCCGACATCCCTCTCTGCCGCGGCTGCCCGGACTGGAAGTACCGGTCGTGGAATCACAATTACTGGAAGGTGGTGGCGAACGCTGAGAAGGTCCGTGAAAGCAAGTTTGGTCTCGGTATCCACGATGATTTCAACAGCCCCGTCGAGCGTTGACCGACTGCGATGGGGCTGAAAATCTCTGGCCGCCTATTTTACGGTCCATCGCCGATCGACAAGGTTGTAGTAAAGAAAAACCACGCGCCGGTCGTGTTCGCGATCGTGAGCCGCAGCGGTGAGCCTTGGAATCCGGTCTTTCGCCTTCTTGACGTTGGCTTTAGCGGAAGCGACGGCATGATCCTTTCGCAGCACCCCGGCGTTACGCAATGGGAGGCCGATAACGACGGTATACTGCAGGTCTATGTGTTGGATCTCAAACGGCAGGACGGGGATCCGGCGGCCCGTGCTGGCGCAATCATCAAAGAATTTCGAGAAAAATATCAGCCCCCGAAGGGGTTGATTTCGTTGGCTGAATAGCTGTTTGTCCCTGATGATAGCGACCCTACGATTTTTCGCCGCTGATATCGAAAAATCTTTCGTCAGGGTGCTGCGGAATAAGTCATGACATTTTCTTTATTATTTTGGTTCGAGTTGCAGATCAGAATAGGCATCCGCGATGGCACTCGTCGATGATGATGAAGTCGAAGAAGTCTGCCGAGCTACGCCCGGGCGCACGGACAACATCGACACTTATCGTTATTTTGGCGATCCCGTTTACGTATATTCCTTAAAAGAAGGCATCAACGATGGCTTCTTGACTCCCTTCAAGGTGAAGCAGATCGCCACCACGCTCGACGGAGAAGACGCTGGTGTTCTGCGCCAGCAAGCACACGCGGCACTGGTGCGCGACCGCACATTTCAGGACAACGACAAGACGATTCCGACAATCCTGACCACGTCGCAGAAGCTTTCGACCGGGGTGAATGCGCGTAACATTCGCAACATCGTGCTAATGCGGCCGATTGGCACCATGATCGAGTTCAAGCAGATCATCGGGCGCGGCACGCGGCTGTTCGACGGCAAGGACTATTTCACGATCTACGATTTCGTGAAGGCTTACGAGCACTTCAACGATTCGGAGTGGGACGGCGAGCCGATGGAGCCAATCGTTCGCAAGACGAAAGGCGATGGCGACAATCGTGATCCGCCTCCTCCAGGCGGCGAAGACGATCCGCCGCAAGAGCGCTCGAAGAAGATCAAGATCCGGTTGGCTGACGGTAAGGAGCGCACCATCCAAAGCATGATGGCGACAACGTTCTGGAATCCCGACGGACGGCCAATTTCGGCTGCTCAGTTTGTAGAGAAGCTATTTGGCGAGCTACCGCCGTTCTTTAAGGATGAGGATGAATTGCGGCGTCTGTGGAGCCGTCCTAACACGCGAAAGGCCTTGCTGCTTAGCCTGGGCGATAAGGGTTTCGCGGGCGAACAACTTGCCGCGATTAGTCGGATGATCAATGCGGAGAAGAGCGATTTATTTGACGTACTGGCCTATATCGCTTTTGCGCTCGCGCCAATCACCCGGTCAGAACGGGTCGAAACGCGACGCGCTGACATCTTTCCACAATACGATGCCAAGCTGCAGGTGTTTCTCGATTTTGTGTTGGCTCAATACGTCAAGCAAGGTGTCGGGGAATTGGACCAAGAAAAGCTTGGGGCGTTACTCGAACTGAAATACCACACCATCGACGATGCTGAACAGCTAGGTGTTTAGAAGAGATTGAATCGTTCTGGCTGTGAAGTCCAGGCTTTGCAGATGTACTCGTAGGGGGTGAGGCCCTTCAGGGTCTTGAGCCGGCGAGCGAAATTATAGACGGTGACGAAGTCGGCCAGATGAGTTCTAGTTGCTCGTGCGTTTCGTAATGAAAGCGCTTGACGGTTGCATCCTTAAGCGTCCGGTTCATCCGCTCTACCTGACCATTGGTCCACGGGTGCTTCGGTTTGGTCAGCCGATGATCGATGTTGCAACTGGCACAGGCATATTCGAACGCATGCGCCCATAAGGGTTCGCCGGCATCGATTGCGATCTTGATCTCTCGCGCGGCCGAACTGGTGTTTCCCGGCGTGGTGAAGTGCGTGCCATTGTCGGTGAGGACCGTATGAACCTTATATGGAACGGCTGCGACCAGGCGACGAAGGAAGTCGGCCGCCGTGCGGCGCGCGACTTTCTGGTGTAGTTCGACGAAGGCGAACTTGGATGTCCGGTCGATGGCCACCAGTAGATACAGCTTGCGCTGCTGTGTCCGGACTTCCGCTATATCGATATGGAAGTGTCCGATCGGATAGGATTTGAACTTCCGCTTGGCTGAGATCTCACCCTCGACCTGCGGTAACCGCGAGATGCCGTGGCGCTGCAGACAGCGATGCAGTGATGATCGCGTCAATGGGGGATGGTGGCCTGGAGGGCATAGAGGCAATCGTCTAGCGGCAGCAGGGTGTGTCTGCGGAAGGCGACGACGATCGCCTCTTCCTCCACCGGCAAGACCGCGCCTGTGAGGCGGGCATGCAGGGCGGAGACCGGCGCTCCGCTCGGATCGAGAGCCATGCTGCGGAGATTCTCGGCCTGGTCGAGGCGACACCTGATATGACGCTGGCCGAGATCGCCGATCATCTCTTCAAAGCCCACGGCGAGCGCTTCGTACCGAGCGTGGTCTGGCGGTTCTTCGATCGCCGCAACATCACGTTCAAAAAAACAACGCACGCCAGCGAGCAGGATCGGCCGGACGTGGCCGCAGAACGCGCGGCGTGGAAGGCATCTCAGCCTGAGATCGACATCCGCCGGCTGGTGTTCATCGACGAGACGGGAGCCTCGACCAAGATGGCGCGGCTCTATGGGCGTTCGCTTTACGGCCAGCGCTGTGTCGCAGCGCTCCCACATGGCCATTGGAAGACGACCTTCGTCGAAGCCCTCGGGGCGAACGGCATGACTGCGCCGATGGTTCTCGACGGTCCCATGGATAGTCTGGCGTTTGAGGCCTACGTGACGCAGGTCCTTGTGCCCACGCTCGGGCCCGGCGACATCGTGGTGATGGACAATCTCGCAGCACACAAGCGGGCCGAGATCGCCATCGCAATCGAGGCGGCGGGCGCCAGGCTCCTCTACCTGCCGCCTTATTCGCCCGACCTCAATCCGATTGAAATGGCCTTTGCCAAACTCAAGGCCGCCCTTCGCAAGACAGCCGCCAGATCAATCGACGCCTTAGTGAACGCTATCGCCGTCGCCTTGACAGCCTTCACTGCACAAGAGTGCCTGAACTTCTTCGCCGCTGCCGGTTATGACCGTGTCTGATCAGAATCTGCTCTAGACTTCATACACGGTCGATTTGCCGCCGGGGCTAATCCCCGCCGCTGGCTGCTGACAGCCTGACTGTTGGTTGCATGAGCGGCCAATCGCCGGAGGCTGAGGTGAACCATGCCGCTGCTGGATAACCCAAAGCACGAAATTGTCGCGCAGGAACTGGCGAAAGGTTCGCCGCAGGTCGCCGCTTACCAAGCGGCTGGATACAAGCCGAACAGATCCTGGCTCTTGTGGCTTGTGCTTGGCCATGTGGTCAGTCCTCCAGCCGCTGGCGCACGTTGATGACCGAGCGCGCCGTCCACTTGCCGCCGCGGGCGGTGGCGAAGCCGCGACGATCAAGCTCTGCGGCCGCGGCGTTGGCCGACAGCTCGGCCAGCTCGCCCAGCACCGGGCGCAGCCGCTCGGCGAAGGCCTGCGCCTGCGCTGCGTTGACGGCTGAGCCGCGGGCGCGGCTTGCTGCCGTGGCCCGCGGCGGCTTGCCGGTCGGGTTGCCCAGCTTGACGCCGCGCCGCTTGGCCGCTTGCAGCGCGGCTTTCGTCCGTTCGGAAATCATCCGACGTTCGGCCTGTGCGACCATCGCGAGAATGCCGACAACCATCTCGTTCGCCTCGGGCATGTCGGCAGCGACGAACTTCACACCGGCCTTCTGCAGGCCGAGCAGGAAATGCGCATCGCGGCTCAGGCGGTCGAGCTTGGCGATCACCAGCGTCGCGCCATAGGCCTTGCAGGCCTCCAGCGCCTTGTGCAGCGCCGGCCGATTGTGATCGTGCTTGCCACTCTCAACCTCGACGAACTCCTTGACCAGCTGCCAGTTGCCGCCGTTGAGATAGCCCTCGACGGCGGATCTCTGCGCTTCCAATCCGAGGCCGGATTCGCCTTGGCGCTTGGTCGAGACGCGCAAATAGCTGATGAATTTGCCGCGATGCGGGACCATCATTTGCCCCTTGCGCAGCGGGACGAACGCGGCTGCTTGCTATCCGACCCCCGTTTATCTGACAGCTCCCTCGAATACTTCTCTGCAGTATCGTAGCGATCACCAACTTGGGCGGGGCATGCAAGGGCAGCCCCACCAGCAATGAGTGATTCTGCAACGTCACGGTCGCCATTCACGTAGCACCGGCCAAGGGCGCGTCCACTGGTGGCGTCCACGTTGCCAGTCAGTTTGCAGGTGACGCCGTCTTTGAAGTCAGCGACAAAGTTAGTAAGAAAGAACCAAGCAGAATCGCCCCATGTCGTGCCAGTTTCGGCAGCGTCAACGCCTTCAAGCTGCACGTACGTGCGGTCAACCGAAAGCGTGCGGCCATCAACCGCGCGGGCTGGGCCGCTAATAGTCTGTTGTGCGTTGGCGAGGCTGATGGTGAGGCCAAGGGCGGCAAGGACCAGTGCGGTGGGCAGTCGTTTGAACATGATGAGGCTCTGTGTGCTGTGCTCCTTACTGCAGCCCGCAGGCTGCAGGGAGGAAAGCTTTTTACATTGTGGAAGAGATACGGCACTCGGCCTTGTCAGCCTTGAAATGACCCATGCCAATTACCGAGTTGTTTTTAACCGCAACGGCTTGACGGCTATGAACACCATCGATGGATAGTTTGCCATGGACGAGGGTAACGTCGGCCGCGTTGGCCACGCCTGTGAACAGGGCGGTGGCGGCAAGCAGCTTTTTCATGGGTAGCGCCTTGTATTGTGCTGTATGTACGGACAGTGCATACCAACGTTTGGAGAGTTTGCAAGGCTATATTTGCAACGGCTGGTGATGAATTAACGTTAGCGCTCGCGCGCTGCTCCGTTGATATCAGGCGCACTGATCGGCGCCAGCGTCACAAGACTGCTGATATCAGGAAGATCAGGCCGCAGGCGGCAGCGGCTCCGGATCGATCGGCTCATCACCGTCAAGAACGCGCAGCATCGGCCGCGAGGGTGACGCCGGTTCGTATTCCTCAAGCATCGGCAGGTTGGGGTCGAGCACCGGCGCGAACGCATCAGGCGGCAGAATTTCCTTGAGCCGATCCACAACCTCGGACGGCATCGCCACCTCGTGGCCATACAGCGGCACCATGAAGTGGCCGTGCGGAACGGCGACGGATCGAGATCTCGGAGACGTGGGCACCGGTCACCGTCAGGTCGGGCGGCTCGGTCTCCAGTGAGCTGCGAACTTCGCGCGGCATGTAGATGCGTCGAGCGCCGCCTGTCCTGCGCGAGCTTAAGGATTTGCCGCTGCGCAAGATATCAGCCGAGCTGGAAAGGCGCAGGCTGGGCAAGGTGCCGTTCAAGACCGTCGAGCGGATGCTGGTGCGCCTCGGACTGCGGCAATAACTGGCCCACCGTGATAATACTTCGCCGTGCGCCAGATCGGGCAGCGGTGGATCGTGGTCGCTCGCGGCGAAGGGCCATTACCAGTGCACATTGCAACATGCCGAGTTGCGCTGTGGCATCGGCCAGCGCGTGGTTCATCCTGCTGCTATCAGGATGACACGACGTCGGCTCGCCCTGATCCGCAGCTAAGTCGCCTCGGGCGGCTCCGGTGGCTGATCGGCGCCATCGAGCAGCCCTAAAATCTCGGCGGGCAGTTCAGGAAGCGGCGGCAAAGGACCGTCAATGGAAGGCGGCCGGTGGATCGAGCCGGGCGGCAGCAACTCACGCAACTGCTTGACGATGTCGGTGGGCAAGTGAGCCTCACCGCCGAGCAGGCCGATCACCGACCATCCGACTGGAATCGAGATGATGTTGATCGCTTCGACGCGCGGGTTGCCGTCGCCGGGGGCGTCGGACTGCTCGACCGGGTCGGCCATCCCGCCGCGCAATGCGACCAGCACTTTGATCCGGCCTTCCGCCTCGGGCCGTGGCATCTGTCCGTTGGAAAGCAGCCGATAGATCCGGCCGATCTCACGATTGATGCGATGGGGAGAGTCGAGCTTGGCGCGCTCCCGTGGTGGCTGGGTGGAAGTTCGCGGTCGCACCATCTGAAATTCCCCTTATAAATCAACAGCTATCCAGCTTCGGTCAGCCAAAAGACGACCGGTACAGATGCCGTTATTGGGCAATTCTACCGCTAAAAGCGGCCCTTAAGGCGACTTTCGATGGGTACAAACGTCCCTGTTTGCATGCGGCGCAATGCGCTGGTGGTGGTAGTGGACTGGCCGCCTCCCCCCATTTAGGCGGCCGGCGGCGCCGCCATTGGCAGGGCGCCTTTCACGACGCGACGCCCATGGGGTTCCTGGCGGAAGCCTTGTCGAGGCGGACCGTTGCGTGTGTGTGGCGGACCTCTGGCGGACCTGTGAAAATTCAAGAAACCGCTGCGAGAGAGGGACTGGGCGGACCTGACTAACCTGACTAACCTATTCCAAGACTCCTACGGAGAAATGGCGCACACAGGACAGCCTAGCAGGCCGGCCGCAAAACATTCGACGCGCCGGATCAAAGTAGGGAAGTGGTCCGCTCAGTCCGCCGGTCCGCCTTGTCCTACTCTCGCAGCGGTTTCTTGCATTTTGGTAGGTCCGCCGGAATCGGCCCGAGGTCCGCCACGGCGGGGTACATTGCGGAAATATCCCATAACCCGTTGCCCCTTGATGGTGACCCGGCCGTTGGTGGTGCGCTTCCAGCCCAGCGCCCGCATCGACTCCGCCACCCGCATCTGGGCCTGCTTGTTCTGCTCCCGGATCGGGATAAAAAGAACATGCTCCAGGATGTCGGCGGTCGCGATACGGTCCTGCCAGCCGTCACGATAGACGTGCGACCAATGGGACATTTTTCCCTTTATCGGCGTCAGGTTCGCCAGCACGGCTTCCCACGGATCCTTCACCCGCCGCGCTTCCTGCTCGACCCCAGCGGCCGCCCACATCGCCTCCGGCAGCGTCAGGCTCTCACCTTTGCTCTCGTAATGCGCCGCCTCGCCCCACAGCTGAAGCCGATCCCGCTTCAGCTTGGCCAGATCGATCGTTCCGGTGAGGCGCATCGGCCAGAAGCGCCGGTTGCCGCTCTGCGACTGTAGGTACTCGCTGTCATTGGTGGTGCCGACCTCGATCGAATGCCGCGCCTGCTTCTTCAAAAAATGCCCGTAGGCCGGTCGCGCGCGGTCGACCGTGCGGCTGGCGAACGACTTGACGATCTGGATCTCCGCCTTGCGCATCCCGGCCAGCTCGGCGTTCTCGTGAATCCAGACGCCGGCGAGCTGCTCCTGCACCTCGCGCGAGTTCTTGCCGATGATGCTTTCGTCGGAGAAGTTCTTCTCGCCACCCGCCATCACCAGCCACGCCGTGCTCTTGTTCCAGCCCTCCGGGCTTTCCAGCACCGGAATGGTATCGAACTTGCAACCCGGCTGCCGCACCCGCCGCACGCCCGCGATCAGGGTCTTGCGCATGCACGCACCGTTGAGCTTCGTGTCCTCACAGCTGAAATGCGTCGCCGCCGCGCGGTCGAGCCGTGCAACGCCATCCCAGGCGCCTTGCGCTTCGGCGAGCATGTCGGCGACCGGATCGAAGCAGTGCTCCAGCGCCAGCGATTTGACACCGTCGCGCACGTGAGTGTCGGTGAGATCGAAGCCGAAGCGGTTCGACAGCAGCAGGCGCAGCGCGATGATGCCATCGTCCGACACTTCGCCGAGCATGTGCTCGACCACGTGGCGCACCGCCTCGTGCTTGTAACCAAACAGCATCTCGTTGTGGAACGTGTCGTACGAACACGCGACTCCGATCGCGATGATCGCCAGTCGGGCGTTGTGCATACTGGGGATCGGATGACCGTACTTGTCTCGCTCGCGCCAATCCGGCACGCCGGCGGCGGCGGCCTGTTGCTGCCGCCACTGCGCGCGTGCCACAGCAGCCGTCTTGGCGGCTGCGCTGCGGGCGTTCTTGATGGCCTGCTGGATCGGACGTTTGTTGGCCTTGGCGTGCTTCGCCGCCAGTGTGATCAGCCGGTCCTCTTCTGGACCCTTCTCCCCATAGGCCGATTGCACCAGCATCTTGGCGAGGATCGCGGCGGTATCCTTCGGATCGGAGGCCGCCAGCGCCTGCTCGATCGCCTCCTCGTCATGGACCAGACGATATTTCAGGCCGCCATGCGCGAACGAGTGGATCATCGGCCCACGGCCGTCGTGGCCCCAGAACACCTTCGCCGTGGTGGCCCCGTAGTTTATTCCCTCAAGCGGGTCGGCGAGGGCCTCGCCGACGTAACGATCGGGATCGGCCAGCACATCGGCGACGGTGGCTAAGCCGATGTCGTCGAATTGCAGCGGATGATCGGGCCCGAGGATATGCTCTTCAAGGCGCTGGCGGACGCGCTCCTTGGCCTTGGCCCGCGCTTTCTCGATCGGCACGCCCGTCTTCGCGACGATCGCTTTCGCCTCCTTCTCGACGATCTCCCGGACCGCCTTCTCCTGCGCCGGCTTGATGATTTGTCGCGCCGTCGCGATCAGCTTCTCAAGCTCGTGTTCCTCCGCCGCCGTCAGCTCGGGCAGGGTCGCCCGCGTGTCGAGCATCTCGCCCGCTGTGTGCACTGGCCTTCGTGCTTCCTGATCCTGTGTCAGCCCGTCGAGCAGGTCCGGCGGGCCTTCGAAAGCCAGACGCTCGGCGCCGCCGACCGAAGCATCGAGCAGCGCGCGCGGCGGCAGCACGGCGCCGGACTTCGAGAGCACGAGCCAGCCGAGACCGGCCAGCCACAAGCGGTCGCGCAGGTTTTTCAGCGCCCGAATGGCGTCAGTGCCGTCGTGGATCAGCAGGTAAAAATGCACGCCGCCCGATCCGGCGAACCGCTGCCCGTTCGGACCGATCAGGCCGGCGCTGGTCGAGGCGCGTTCGACCCGCTCGACATCTTTCAGGAACGGCAGCGCCTCGACGAGCAGGTTCCAGACGCTGCCTGCCGCCTTGATCCGCGCCGCGATCGTTGCCGGCATGCCTTTGGTGTCGAAGTCGAACAGCAGCGCCGCCGGGTGTCCGTCCGTGTAGGTGATGAGCTGCTTGGTCCTGGCGATCGTCTTCCTCTTTCCCCGGTTCAGCTTCCCCGTCGCCGCCAGTGCCTCGTAGCGTTTCTTGGTCGTGATCAGGACCGTCTCGCCGGCCGCTGGCCGATGTTCGGGGACGATGGCGCCGAGCGAGATCGCCTGCATCGAGGTCATGCTGGTAAACAGCGGCACCAAACCGGCAAGACCACCTTGCAGTTCGATGTGCCGGGCTTCGCCGCTGGACATCTTGCAGATGCTGGCATCGGCGAGGGGCAGGCCGTCGGGGCCGATCCCGATCCGCTTGCAGAGCGGCTCGCCGTTGGCGTCGGTCTTGGTGTAGCAGGTGAGCGGAATCGTAAGGTTACCGGTCATGGCGAATCCGGCACCGGCGCAGCCGTGGCTTTCAGCGTGTTTCGCGGCTGCGCAACTAAGCCAGCTTCGACGATCGCGTTGCCTTCGAGCTTGCCCTGAATAAGGAGCGCGACATTGTCGACGCCGTGCTCGACGATCATCGCCTTGCATTTGCGCACGGACTTCGCCGCAACGTCGGCGCCGAAGACCTTTCCGTCGACGACGATCTCCAACATCACCCGCGACGAGTTGCTGCCAGGATCGCGCAGCCCGGTGGCGTCGAGCACGGCGGTGCATTTCAAAGCGCGCGCGGCCAGTCGCATGTCTGGCTTACGTGCGGGAATGTTCTTGCTCGGCGCCGGTGGTGATGACTCCAGCACCTTGGCAAGCGCGGCCAGCAGTGCTGGCGCGAGACGGGCGCCATTGCTGACGAAGGCTTCCAGCGTCGGCATTGGCACGCCGAGCTGGGCGGCCAGCGGTGACAAACGCCTGCCATGCAGTGCGCTGCGAATGCGCTCGATTTCGCTAGTCATCGTTCAATTCAACTTGCTTCGATAGAGCGGTAAATCATCATCCGAGGTTGTGTCCGACACGTCGCCGCCCAGCGGTCCAAAAATGTTGACCATCAAGTCCAGCATGGCGCTGGTATCGCTCCAGCCGCACACCCTGATGCACGGCGTCACGCCCCCATGCTGGTCGACCCGACCGAAAAGCTCGACAGCGAAGCCCTGTGCGGTAAGCGCCGCAGTCGCGGCGGCCACATGGTCGCCGGGATTGGAGAATTGAATTTCGGTTTGCATGATCAGCATCGGTGGCCGCGCGAACGCCAGCACCTCTTCACAGTCTTCGCTGACCACCACCACCGGCCGGCGCAGCCGCCCGGCAGTGAACACGGCCACTTGTTCGGGGGTGCCGTCTTCGTACAAATAAATCACAAGCATCAACCGCTCCTCAGCGGCCACGCCAAGCTTGGCCTTGAGATCGCAATCGAACGTTTCATCGGCCAACTCGTCGTCACTCGCCAGCGTATTGCTAAGGGCAAACATTGTTTTTCGTCTCCGTCATTGTTTCTTCGTGGCTCGCGGATCGTCGACGATCCTGGCGCTTCAGCAGATCGGCAGTGATGTTCGTCGTGGCTTTCACGCTTCACCTCCGGCAGCCCAGCCCGGCGGCATCGAGCACCGCAGTAACCTTCAAACTTCGTGCGGCCAGCCGCATGTCAGGCTTCCTCGGCACAGGTGGGGGAATGTTTTTGCTGGGCGCTGATGACTCCAGCACTTTGGCAAGCGCGGCTAGCAGTGCTGGCGCGAGACGGGCGCCATTGCTGACGAAGGCTTCCAGCGTCGGCATCGGCACGCCCAGCGTGGCGGCCAGCGGTGACAGGCGCCGGCCGCGCAGCATTGTGCGGATGTGCTCGACATCGTCAGCCATCGCTGCGTCCAGGCTGTTCGAGGTGGTGCTTTGCCATCTCGTAGCGGCGCGGCGCAGATTTAGATTCGACTATCGGCCCAAGCTTCCAGACCGTGCCGCCGGACGGCTTGAGCAGCGTTTCCAGGTTCAGGACAATCTCGCTTGTGTCGGCGTCACAGGGGCAGACCCCGTAGGCCATCACCCCAGCAGTCGGCTGTTTGGCCTCGGCAGGGCGGGGGAGCGGCCCGACAGCGAAACTGGCCGCTTCGAGCGCACGCTTGCCGGCGGCTGCTTGCTCGGCGCTGCCAAAAAAGACTTCGGCTTTGAATCCCAGGCGGTCTGTGACGCCCCCCGCCAGTTTGTGCAGCTCGTCGTGAAATTCCGTGTTCACCTCCGTGATGGCGAGCTGCAAATCGAACAGCAGCGCCGCTCCGGCCTCCTCCTCGATCAGTTCATGGGCGGCTTGCGCGCCGAGCGCGATGAGCGCCTTGGCGAGTTGAGTTAGCGCGTCGCAGTAGGCACGGTCGTCCTCGTTGAAGTCGCTTTCGGTGGACATTGTTTTCTCCTTATGGGTTGCCGACGTCTGGTCGGTTTGTGGTGTTTCATCGCGCGTCAGATTTCGTCACGCTAATTTTCGCCGCAGCGTGACGCGATGCGCGCGCTGTCGGCAGGTGTCCGAACAGAACCGCGATGTCGATCGCTGGCGCGGATAAGTTTGCCGGCACTGGGCACACCGGCCGAGCGGTTGCCACGGCATCGTTGCGTGTGGATTCTTGATCGAGACCGGATTGAGAATCGCCGGTCCGCGATAGCTGCGATCGAACACGAACCAGCTGTGTTCCGCAGGCTGACTGCTTTTCTTGCCGGTGAAGTTGGCGTCGTGCATGTCTTGCAGCCGCTCGGCCAGCACATGCACGCGGCGCAGATGGCCGGTCGGGTGCAGGCGCTCGTACCGTTCCTCGGTGCTGGCGAAGTTGGCCTTGAGCAGGAACACGACGATCCTGAAACCGAGCTGGAAGGCATGCTCGATCATCGTCATCGTCTCGGCGTAAGGCGGATTCGACAGCAGCACGTCGCAGCCGGACGGTCGCTTGCTCATCTTCAGGAAGTCCAACGTGATCGAATCCGGGCAGCCACGGTGCTGGATGTCGCTGGCGTGCACGATCAGGCCGCGCCCGCGCATCGCGGTCACCAGATTGCCCGCGCCGGCGAACGGCTCGCAGATGGCCGTCACACCGACCAGCAGTGGCTCGTGGATGAATAAAGGTTCGAGCGCTATCGGCGGCGTGTCGAAACAATCGAAGCCACGCACGACCATCGTGCGGCCCAGAGACGGGTGGTTGCGTTTGATGTTCACCGCTCGCCCTCCTCATCGAGCTGGCCCCGTTTCTTGCGGGCGGCGACCATCTCGGTATCCGCAACGTCGACGTAGGTGCTCAATTTCGCGAACACGTCGCCGAGCGAGTCCTCGCTCTCAGGTTTTTTCTGCATGTCAGTGACCCGTCGGGCGCTTGGCGTCCGGTCCTGGCGGATCGGCGTAACCGGCCTCGTGCACAATCCCGCCGAACGGCTTGAGCAGTGTGGTGATCCAGCCGAGAAACTCGCTGTCGCGGATCGCGCTGACGCCGTGAATGTCCATGCAGATCATGGGCGGCAATCCATCGTCTTCGCCGAAGGTGCAATCGATCACAGGCTCGAAGCCGTTCTCGCGGAGTGCTTCGAAAGCACCCACCTGATCGTCGTCCGCGGTGAAATACGCTTGCGCGTACATCCGATTGAATCCCGCCAGGCTGCATTTGACGTGGTGCTCAAGTTCTTCGCGCTCGTGCCTCGGCAAGGTGTCCAGCATCCTCAGGACGGCCATCAGCGTGTCGCTGAAGAGTGTCTCGGTCTCGGCGTCGGGTTGTTCTGGTGGATTGGTTTCGCTCATCGGGCGTCCTCTTCGGGAGGCGGCGCGGCTGCGTCGATCGAAAGCGCGGCCAGGCGCACGAAATCCGGCAGCGACACGGCGGCGTTGTGTTGGTGGAGTTCGCGGTAGAGCCGGGCGAGGTCCTCGGCCTTGGGGCCTTGACGGTCGGCGGTGTTGGCGTGGATAAGGGGGGTCATCGAAACGCTCCTTCTGCTTGGCGGTAGGGTGGGCTTTTCAGGATCAGCGGGGCGGCGCGGCCAGCGCCGCCTTGCTGCGTCTTAGGCCGCCGTTTTGGGCGGCAAATCGATCGCGTCGCCCATCTCGACCGCATCACGGCGCGCCGAAACCTTGCGGATCAAATGCTTGTGGTGCCGCCGGAAGCTGGATTCCGACAATGAGTTGAGGGCGGCGGCCTCGCTTACCGGAATCTTGCGGCGTCGCTCGATCGGCGTGAGGTCAGCGGGCGATTGCGTGGAGGTCGTGGGGTTTGTTTTCATGCCCGCAGCGTCGGTGCGCAAAATGCGCAAACCAAGCACTTATTTGCGCAATTTTGCGCACCCGGAAAACCTCAGGAAATCAAACCAGCGGCAGGCCGCGCTATTTTTTGCGCACTTTTTGCGCAGCCGGTTGCTTGTCGTAGAGGCGGCGACGCAGCCCCTTAAATTCCCAGAGCTTCGTCACCTCGCCCGCCTGCTTCGCGGCCTTCATCAGCGAGTGCAGGTCGAGCGCATACGCGGTTGGGTCTTGGCCGCGCTTTCGCGGGTGCGCTTTGCGCACTTTATCCCACCACGCCTTGGGCTGCAGTGGCTGGCGATCAGGCGGCGCTTGCTGTGGCGCTTCGGCTTCGGCCCCGTCCTCGGCTTCGTACGTCAGCCGCTCCGGATCATGCTCCGAGATCGGCGGCGGGCCCGATGGCGGGGCGAACCCGTCGAGAAAATCGAAGACAAAAACGGGGTCCATTAGCCGAGGGTCGGAGAAGTGGCAGCGAAACCCGGAAGCCGGGCCAGATGACTCGACTACAAGCTGCCTGTGATCCCATCTCAGCCACCAGCTGTCGGGGAGCGGGGGCGTGATCGTGACCTGCTCGGCCGCGATCAATCTGGCCAGACATTCCTGCGCCTGGGGGAGCGAAAGTCTGCTGAGCCACACCCGAAGAATGTCGGCAAGCGAGTGCCCGCCATGATAGGAGGTCGCAGGCATTGTCGAACGTCCTTGGTCACGTTGACAGTGCGGCCTCGTCCGGTTCTCCGGCCGGACGGGGCCAACTTCAAAATACCTACATCGCGCGCAGCGGCACCACGCGATCGCCGTGAACGCGGCCTTCGGCAATTGCCAGCACGTGGCTTTCCCAGGCGGCGAGCGCGTGACGGATCGGACCCTCCAGCGCCGCCTTGTTGTAGACGCCGGCGACGCCGTGGCGAAATCCGCTGACGTGATTGATGGCGGCCTCGACCACATGCGGTGCGACGCCCAGTTCGCAGGCGCCGGTGGCAAAGGTCCTGCGCAGATCGTGCAGCACCCATGGTTGGAGCGGCAGCCGCTTGTCGATTTCGATCTTGGATGACGACCAGCCGGTGAAACCGCGTCCGGTATCGCGCCCGAACACAAAATCGCTCGTCGAGGCGCGCGGTCGCTGGTCGAGGATGGCGCGCACCGCCGCCGTCAACGGTACGGTATGGGCGCGGCCGTTCTTGACCCGCTCGGCGGCGATCACGATGCGGTCGGAGAAGATCTCCGACCAACGCAGCCCGGCGATCTCCGAGGCTCTGCAGCCGGTCAATAGCAGCAGCCGGACGATCGCATTGAAATCGCCCGGCGCCGCGGTGGCCTGCCACAGCGTGCGGATCTCGGATGCGGTCAGCAGCCGGTCACGCTTGCGGTCCGCCGGGTGCTCGACTCCGACGGCGGGGTTGCGCTCGATCAGCCCCTGGCGCAACGCCCACGCCATGAAGGCGTGAAGCGAACGCCAAGCGTTCTTCGCCGTGGTCGAGCCGCTGTCTTTGGCGATCGCCGCACCCGCCGCCGCCACCATCGACATGGTGATACTGTCGAGAGGATGCCGGTGCAGCGGCGCGTAGTGCTTCGTCAGATGGCGCTGCAGCTCGACGAAGCTGCGCGGTCGTACCAGGCCACGCTTATGCTCCAGGTAGCCCGGCAGCACCGCGCCCATGGTCTGAAAGGCGCTGGCCTGACCGCCGCGGCGATCCTCCGCCGGATCGAGCCCGAGCCGGCGTTTGGCTTGCAGCTCGCCGACCTGCTTGCGGGCCGCCGCCAGGTTGAAGGCCGGATAGTCCAGGGTGAACTTGTGCTGCCGTCCGCCGCGGCTGTAGCGGAACAGCCACCGCTTGCTGGTGCCGTTGGCGCCGGCGCGTAGGCGGATGTAAAGGCCGGTGGTGGCGTCGTCGCTCTCGGTCCGTTCGCGTTCGCTTGGCCGCAGCGAGAGTGCAGCAACAGCCTTATCCGTCAGCTTCATGGAGCGATCCCTTGGGGGCAACTGGGGGACAAGCTTTCTCCCCATTTCATGCCGTCTTCTGCTTCCCCCTGTTGCCGTCAGATTGCTGACGATCGGCGAATAGTCAAGCAACCACGGGCATTTTGAGTGCTCCTGCTGCCTCCTGCTATCTTCTGCTAGCATGGCCAGAGCGGGGCAAGACAAACTTCCAAGCTGAAGATGAGGGTTCGATTCCCTCTACCCGCTCCATTATGATGCGCTACGGACTCTGAACGTAGACGGCCGTCCGCCATTTCCCATCGCGGACCCACCGTCGCACACCGGGAGAAATACGATGTCGGCAGCACAGAATGA
>CAMDEB010000033.1 GCA_945893085.1 Rhodoplanes serenus
GCCCGGCCTTGATGCAGGCGGCGAGGTTGAAGCGGGCGAAGGCCTCGTTCATGCGCCACAATTTGCGCTGGAGGGTCATGGCCTCATCCCAACTTCCGGCGCGGCAGAGATCGTAGAGCTGCACGCTCTGGCGCGGCACGATGTTGGCCGGCCCCGCCATCCAGCCGACGCCGCCTATCAGCATCACCGCGGCGGGAATATGCGCGGACGCCGAGAACACCCGCATGTGCGGACAGCGGTTCA
The DNA here is from genome assembly GCA_945893085.1 of Rhodoplanes serenus. Classification (GTDB taxonomy): domain Bacteria; phylum Pseudomonadota; class Alphaproteobacteria; order Rhizobiales; family Xanthobacteraceae; genus Z2-YC6860. The sequence continues at coordinate 244 of CAMDEB010000033.1, forward strand.
TGATCGAGAGCAGCCGCCCGGTGTTGGTCGATGCGTCCTTGATATGGCGGATGCGCGGATGCGCCGCGAGCCGCGCGATCACGTCGAGCGAGAGGTCGCTGCGCTGGAACTGCGGGTTGGTGTAGAGCACGACCGGGATGTCGACCGCGTCGGCGATGGCGCGGAAGTAGGCTTCGATCTGCGCGTCCTTCACCGGGAAATAGGCTTCGAGAATGGCCAGGATGCCGTCGGCGCCGAGCCGCTGATAGGCCTTGGCCTGCTCGACCGCGTCGGCGGTCGCGGTCGCCGCGACGCCGGCGATCACCGGCACGCGCCTGGCCGTGGCTTCGATGGTGGCCTGCACCACGGTGGCGCGCTGCGCGCGGTCGAGATAGGCGAACTCGCCGGTCGAGCCGAGCGGCGTCAGCCCATGCACGCCGGCCTTGATGAGATCGTCGGACAGCCGGCCGAGCACGTCGGTCTTGATGCGGCCGTCAGGCTCGATCGGCGACACCAGATAGGGGAAGACACCGTGGAAGTCGGCCATGGCTCACTCGACACTGCTGCTGATTGTTCCTAGCCCGCAAACCCGCCGCCGTCGAGGAACGCCTGCTCGGCGGGCGTGGTGATGCGGCCGAGCACCGCGTTGCGATGCGGAAACCGGCCGAACCGGCGGATGATGTCGGCGTGCAGCTCCGCCCATTTCAGGTCGTCGGGGTTGCCGGTTGTACGCGACAGTGCAACCGAGCGCTCCTGGTCGGCGGCATTCTCCGAATGCTCGAACGGCAAATAGAAGAAATTCCGCTCCGGCACCTGCTGGTCGAAGCCGCGCGAGACGGCGCGTTCGGCCACCGCTTTCGCCACCGGATCGGCGGCGAAGGCGCGCGCGGTCTGGCGGAACATGTTGCGCGGGAACTGGTCGAGCACGATCACCAGGGCGAGCGCGCCCTCGGCGGTCTGTTCCCAGTCCGCGAGCTTGCCGGCCGCGGCCGCCTCATAGGTCTTGAGAAACCGCCTGCGGATGTCCAGATCGAACGCCGCGTCCTTGTTGAACCACTTCTTCGGTCCGGCTTCGCGCCAGAACGCCAGCACCTCCGCGGCCGACGCGATCACACCCGCACCTGTCCCTGCTCGATGCGCTCATAAAGCGCCGGGTCGAGGCGGACGAAGCTGCGCGACTGCGGATCGTTGAAGTAGATCGGATCGGCGATGACGGCCGGGTCGAAGCCCTCCTTCACCAGATCGACCTTGCGCTGCTTGAACGTGCCGGTCACCTCGATCTCCTCCTGCAGGCGCAGGAACAGCGGCCGCGCGTAATCCGGCAGATGCGCGCAGAGATGCGCATGCAGCGCGGCGAGATCACAGAGGCCGCTGCAGACGATCGCCGCCATGCCGGCACGGCCCTCGCGGCCGGCGATCTGCACGCCGTAGACGTTGGCGTCGAGGATGCCGGGAAACGAGTTGATCGCCTCGGCCACCTCGTTGGTGGACACGTTCTCGCCTTTCCAGCGGAAGGTGTCGCCGACGCGGTCGACGAAATAGAAATAGCCGTTCTCGTCGCGGCGCATCAGGTCGCCGGTGCGGAACCAGGCGTCGCCGGTCTTGAACACGTTGCGCAGCACCTTGTTCTCGTTCTGCTGCGCCGAGGCATAGCCCTCGAAGCGGTTTCCCGGCTTCGAGGCGTCGTTGATGATCTTGCCGATCACCTCGCCCGGTTCGTTGGGCGCACAGCGCTCGCAGAACCCTTGCGCATTGCGCACCGGCTGCTGGGTCTCGACGTCGAAGCGGACCACTGCGTTCGGAAAACGGTGCGCGAGGAACCAGGGGATGCGGCCGACCGCGCCCGGCTTGCCCTCGAAATTGAACATGTTCACGTTGCCTTCGGTGGCGCCGTAGAACTCGAGGATCTGCGGGATGCGGAACCGGGTCTTGAACTCGTCCCACAGGTCCGGCCGCAGCCCGTTGCCGCAGGCGAGACGGATGCGATGCTTGGTCTCGTTCGGGCTCGGCGGGGAATTGACCAGGTAGCGGCAGAATTCGCCGATGTACTGGAACAGCGTGCAGTCGAAGCGCACCACGTCGTCCCAGAACTCGCGCGCCGAGAACTTCTCGCGGATCACCACCGAACCGCCGTTGCGCAGCAGCGCGCCGGTCGCCACCAGCCCGCCGGCGGTGTGATACATCGGCAGGCAATCGTACATGCGGTCGGAGGCGGTGGTGTCCATCACGCCGGCGAAGGCGCCGCTCGCCAGCATCACGCGGTAGTGGTTGATGTTGGCGGCCTTCGGCAGCCCGGTGGTGCCCGAGGTGTAGATGTAGAGCGCGTGGTCCTCGATGGTGAGCGCCCGGCGCTCGGCCGGCCGCAGCGGCTCGCCGGTGAGGCCGTCGATCTCGTGATCGAGGCGCGGCCCGTCGGCGCCGTCGCCATGCGACCAGATTTTTGCGTCGGTCTTGAGCAGCCGCCGCGCGGTCGCAAACAACGCGCTCAGTTCGGCGGCGACGATGACGTGCCTGGGCGAAACGATGTCGATGCAGTGCGCGAGCGAAGGCCCGACCAGGTTGGTGTTGATCAGCGCCACCACGCCGCCGACGCTGGTGATCCCGATCCAGGCCGCCATGTACTCCGGCCGGTTCGGCATCAGCAGGCAGACCGTCTCGCCCTTGGCCAGGCCGTGGCGCAGCGCCCAGCGCGCATAGCGGTTCGAGCGCTCGGCCAGCGTCCGGTAGCTGAAGCGCTCGCGATCGGAGATCAGCGCCGGCGAATCGCCGTAGGTCTCGGCGAGCTCTTCGATCACGACCGGAAAGACCCGCGTCGGATTCTTCGCGATCGGCGTCGTCAGCTTCAGCGCGCGCAGCCCGCCGCGCAGGAAGACGATGTCGCCGGTCAGCCGTTCGAGGAAGCCCATGCCCGTGCCTTGCCCAGCTTGCCCGGCGATTGGCCGGTACCGGCACGCAACTGCGCTACGAGAGTCGCACGCGCGTGACAAGCGTCTGCAACGACGCGCTTGCGCTGCACCGCAACGCGAGCGGGAAGGTCTAGTGTTTGGAAGCGGTCTTGGGCTGCGGCCGCGGCATCGGCACCGAGGCCACCCGCGGGGCGGCTGACGCGCCCGTGACGGTCGGCACGGCGGTCAGCGGCTCGACCGCCGGGGCAGCCTGCGCCGCAGGCGCAAAGCTCATCCAGCGCGATTCGACGGCCGCCGGCATGGAACGCGAAGTCGGCGTGAACTGGCCGGGCGGCGGCCCGAACTGGCCGGCCGGTGCGGCAGCCGCCTGCGGGGGCGTAGCCGAGGCCACCTGTCGGACAGGTGCGGCAGCGACGGTCTGGGCCGGGGCGGCGGCAGGCGCCGTGGCGACCTGGGCCGCGGCCGGAGCCGGTTTGGCTTTGGCGTCAGGCTTGGTGGTGTCGGCTTTGGCGGTCTTGCCGGCGGCGAGCTTGGCGCGCAACGCAGCGAACTGCGGTTCGTTGACCTTCCGTGCCGCGCCGGCATAGACGACGATCGGGTTGACGGCCGCAACCACCGGGCCGAGCAGGGACGAAGGCTTGCTGCTGGACGGCGGCAGGCTGGAGAGCATGAACGCCTGCGGCGAGTTCGGATCGCCGGTCGTGTTGTCGGCAACCGTGCCCACATCTTCGTCCGCGTCCTCGGCGGCGGGGCGCTTGCGATGCTTGCCGCACATTTCCTCGCGCAGATCGGGCGGCGGCGAGTCGATGGCGGCCATCTGGTCCACGGTTCCAAGCGACGGCGCGAGCCACGAAAGTCCGTTGCCGTTGAAGCCGCGCTCGAGCAGCGCCGCGGCCTTGACCGCGCGGTACGGCGAGGACGGCGCGCCCAGCACGACCGCGATCAACCGCTTGCCGCGGCGCGAGGCCGACGCCACCAGGTTGAAGCCCGAGGCGCAGATGAATCCGGTCTTCATGCCGTCGGCGCCGGTATAGCGGCCGAGCAGCGTGTTGGTGTTGCGCATCGTCTTCTTGCCGAACTTGATCGCGGAGACGTGCCAGTAGGGCTCGTACTCCGGGAACTCGCGCAGCGTGGCGCGGGCCAGGATCGCGAGGTCGCGCGCCGAGCTGATCTGGCCGTCGGCCGGCAGGCCGTTGGGATTGACCCAGCTCGACTGCGTCATGCCCAGGCGGCGCGACGTGGCGTTCATCTCGTCGGAGAATTTCTCGACCGAGCCGCTGACGCCTTCCGCCAGCACCACCGCGATGTCGTTCGCCGATTTCACCATCAGCATCTTCAGCGCGTTGTCGACGGTAACCTGGGTGCCGGGCTTGAAGCCCATCTTCGAGGGCTGCTGCGCCGCGGCGCGCGCCGACACGGTGAGCAGGCTGTCGAGCGTGAGGCGTCCGGTCTTGATGGCTTGCAGGGTGACGTAGGCGGTCATCACCTTGGTGACGGACGCCGGATACCAGGGATAGGTGGCGTTCTCGGCGTGCAGCACCTTGCCGGTGTCGGCTTCGATCAGCAGCATCGCCTCGGCGGAGGCGCGCGATGGACCAAAGGCTGCGAGTGCGGAGGCGGCGATCGCCGCGATGTAGGCTGGAGTGCGGAGCGTCGACACAAATGCCACTGGGCGCGGTCCGATGTTCGTTGACGGGCCTCGGAACGAAGGAGTTCCGCACGGGATTTAGCGATATCTAAACCAAAGGCGGGCCGTAACGCAAAGCCTGCCGAGCTCCACCTGTTTTAATGGTTTATCCAGCCACCGACGTGGTAAATCGCAGAGGAAAGCGACCAAAGTCGGGCAAGGAAAGTTCCAAAGGAGCCCACTATGACGGCCTGTATCGTTGGCTGGGCGCACACCCCCTTCGGCAAGCTCGAGGGCGAGACCGTCGAAAGCCTGATCGTGCGGGTGGCGGGGCAGGCGCTGGCGGACGCCGGCGTGGCGGCGGCGGACGTCGACGAGATCGTGCTCGGGCACTTCAACGCCGGCTTCTCGCCGCAGGATTTCACCGCCTCGCTGGTGCTGCAGGCTGCGCCCGAGTTCCGTTTCAAGCCCGCGACCCGGGTCGAGAACGCCTGCGCCACCGGTTCCGCGGCCGTGCATCAGGGGCTCAAGTCGATTGCGGCCAAGGCGGCCCGCATCGTGCTCGTGGTCGGCGTCGAGCAAATGACCACGACGCCCGGACCGGAGATCGGAAAAAATCTGTTGAAAGCCTCCTACGTCCGCGACGAGGCCGACATCGAGGGCGGCTTCGCCGGGATTTTCGGAACCATCGCCGGGCGCTATTTCCAGAAATGGGGCGACCAGTCCGACGCGCTGGCGATGATCGCCGCGAAGAATCACAAGAACGGCGTCGGCAACCCCTACGCGCAACTGCGCAAGGATCTCGGTTTCGATTTCTGCCGCACCGCCAGCGAGAAGAATCCGTTCGTCGCCGGTCCGCTCAAGCGCACCGACTGCTCGCTGGTTTCCGACGGCGCCGCCGCCGTGGTGCTGGCCGACGTCGAGACCGCGCTGCGGCTGAACAAGGCGATCGCGTTCCGCGCCGCCGCGCACGTGCAGGATTTCCTGCCGATGGCCAAGCGCGACATCCTCAAGTTCGAGGGCTGCGCCGAGGCCTGGAAGCGCGCGCTGGCGAGCGCCGGCATCGCGCTCGGCGATCTGTCGCTGGTCGAGACCCACGACTGCTTCACCATCGCCGAGCTGATCGAATACGAAGCGATGGGTCTGGTGCCGGAAGGGCAGGGCGCGCGGGTGATGAAGGAAGGCTGGACGCAGAAGGACGGCAGGCTGCCGGTCAATCCGTCCGGCGGGCTCAAGGCCAAGGGCCACCCCATTGGAGCCACCGGCGTGTCGATGCACGCGCTCTGCGCCATGCAGCTTGCGGGCTCAGCCGGCGATATTCAGGTGAAGGACGCGAAGCTCGCCGGCATCTTCAACATGGGCGGCGCGGCGGTGGCGAACTACGTGAGTATTTTGGAGCGGATCAAGTGACGCACTCCTATAGCAAGCTGTGTAATACTTAGCGCAATGCGGGAGGCGAAATGGCGATCTTTCAAGCCGGGCTCTGTCAAATGCATAAAGGGAATTTGGTCCCTTACGACACGGTGACAATCGACACAGACGGCCTTCCGAACGCAATAAAGCGGGCAAAAGCTTGGAGCCACACGGTAGAGACCATGGAGGGCTCGTGGCTCCAGGTTTTATTTGAAGGACAAGCGGTTGCGAGCTTAAAGCCCGGTGAGTTTTGATGCTCCGAGGCGCCATACAAGAAGACATCGGACATGCCGAAAATTAGTAAGCTCTGCCTTTGCCGCGCGGCATTTGGCGCTTTGGCGTGTCTACCCCTTGGCTATTTGCTTTTTGCGATAAACAGTCTGAACGACGATGGCGGCAGCTACTCGTTCTCGAACTGGTTACTTCGAACCCCTAGCAGCGGTTTGGCGTGGGCCGCGTTCGGTGCCGTAATGGGCAGCCTGTGGCACGCGATCTCTCGCCTAAACTCAAACTGAGACACTACGCTTCCGCCGCCGCCGTGATCTGCTTCGGCTTCTGCTCCTCGACCAGGAACTGCGCCTTCGCCATCGTCGCGAACAGGCCGTTGCGGGCGACCAGCTCCTCGAAGGTCCCGCTCTCGACCACGCGGGCGTTCTCGAACACCAGGATGCGCGTCGCCTTGCGCACGGTCGAAAGCCGGTGCGCGATGACGAAGGTGGTGCGGTCCTTCATCACCTCGTCGAGCGCCATCTGCACCTTGGTTTCGGTGGTGGCGTCGAGCGCGCTGGTTGCTTCGTCGAGGATCAGGATCGGCGGATTTTTCAAGAGCGCGCGCGCGATCGCGATGCGCTGGCGTTCGCCCCCCGAAAGATGGCGGCCGCGTTCACCGGCGTTCGCCTGCAACCCTTCCGGATTGCGGTCGATGAAATCGAGCGCCTGGGCGCGCGCGGCGGCATCGCGCATCTCCTGCTCGGTCGCGTCGGGCTTGCCGACCAGCAGGTTCTCGGCGATCGAGCGGTTGAGCACCAGCACCTCCTGGAACACCACGCCGATGTTGCGGCGGAGCGCGGCGAGCTTGATCGCGCGGATGTCCATGCCGTCGATCCGGACGCTGCCGGATTGCGGATCGAACACGCGGTGCAGAAGCGCGAGCGCGGTCGATTTGCCGGCGCCGGTCGCGCCGACCAGCGCGATGGTCTCGCCCGGCAGCGCGGTGAAGGTGATGTCGGCCACCGCCGGCCGCTTGCCGTCGTAGGAGAACGACACGTCCTTGAACTCGACCAGGCCGCGCACCCGGCCGGGGTCGATCGCGTCCGGACGGTCGCGCACCGACGGCACGGTGTCGGCCACGTCGAAGAACTCCCGCAGCCGCGGCGCGTCCATGAAGATGCGGTTGGCGAAGCCCACCGCCTGCTCCAGCCGGCCGACCAGCAGGCCGGCGAAGCTGGTGAAGGTGACGATCTCGCCGATTGTGGTCAGGCCCTGGATGTAGAGCGAGATGCCGACGATGAAGATCGCCAGCATGGTGATCGTGGTCGAGGCGCGCGTCAGCACCGCGGTGAGCGCCCACCAGGACAGCACCGGCATCTGCGCGCCCAAGAGCTTGCTGACGACGTCCCGGATGCCGACCACCTCGGCCTCGACGCGCGAGAAGCTCTGCACCAGCGCCACGTTGCCGAGCGCGTCGGAGGCCCGCTCGGCCAGGTCCGAGTAGTGGCGTTCGACCGCGGTCTGCCCGGCTTCCGCCTTGCGGATCACCAGCGCCGTCAGCCCGGCGAAAATGACGCATAGCACGATCAGCAGCAGCCCCAGCCGCCAGTTCATGAACATCGACAGCGGCAGCAGCACCAGCAGCGAAACGAAGGCCGCGAGGTGTTCGCGGAAGAACCCGAGCCACAGCCACCATAGCGCGTCCGAGCCGGTGATCATGACCTTCAGCAGCCGGCCGGAATGGGTGCCGCCGTGGTAGCTGAGCGGCAGTTGCAGCAGGTGCTCGAAATAGGCCGTCATCACGTAGTGGCGGCGGCGATGCGCCAGCCGGTCGGCGTGCAGGGCGATCAGCGCGCCGCACAGGATGGTGAACAGCCCAAACCCGACCCAGCCGCCGAGCAGCGGCGCGAGATCGGACCAGGCCGGCGGCGCGCCCTTGGTCTGCGAACCGGCCAGCGCGTCGATGATGCGGCCGAACAGCACCGGCTCGGCGAACTGCGCCGCGGCCAGCAGCACGTTGGCGATCGCCAGCATCCAGCCGAGCCGCGCCTCGGAGCCGAGCAGCACCAGCGTGCGAAGGTACAGACGCAGGAGGATCATGGCACCGGCATCAAAATGGATTTGGCACTATGGCAAAACGTCCGACGCCCGGTCCCGGACGCCGCCGCGCGCTCGCCGGCCGCGCTGATGCAAAGAGGGAGATGATCCCGCATTTGCTCATTCGTAACATGTTTCCGGCGCAAGAGTGCCATTCGTTCGCAACCGCAAAAGTCCCCGACGTGACTCGGCGATAACGCAATTGTGCTCTGCCTGCGGCTCCCGTTACGAGCGGCTCGCGGGCAGATATGCTATCAATTGAATGTATCTATCTGGGGACCGGCAGGAATTCCAGCCGTGGCGGCGGAATGAAGGCGCGGCACGAGCCATTAGCATCGTAGCTGCCATCATCTCGTCGGCGCGGCCAGCGGGGCGGATGCGTATGACCAACATTCCCATCGAGCTGCTGCGGACGCTGATCGCGGTCGTCGACCTGCGCAGCTTCACCAAGGCCGCCCAGTCGCTGGGGGTGACGCAACCGGCGGTCAGCGCACAGATCAAGCGGTTGCAAGGCCTGCTCGACACCGACCTGCTCGACAAGAGCGTCCCCGGGGTGAGCCTGACGTCAGCCGGCGAACTCGTGGTCAACTACGCGCGGCGGCTGCTGTCGATCAACGACCAGATTCTGGATGTCGCCGGGCCGCGCCGGACCGCGCGGACGTTGCGGATCGGCGCGACCGGCGACTTCACCGCCGCCGAGATTTCGCTGGCGCTCGCCTGCTTCCACGCGCGCCGACCGGACCTGCGTTTCGTGGTCCACAGCGCGCCTATCGATGCGCTGCTGCGGAATCTGCGGGAAGGCGACCTCGATCTCGCGGTCTGGGTGTCGGCAACCGGGCCGACGGCCGATGCGCGCCACTATTGGACCGAAGAGCTGGTCTGGGTGCGTTCGCCCTCGATGCGGCTCGACCCGGCGCGTCCGGTTCCGCTCGTCTCCTACGGCGAGGAATGCCTGTTCACCCGCAGCGCCATCGCCGCGCTCAATGAGATCGGCCGCGGCGCCGAACTGGTCTTCACCGGTTCCAGCATCGTCGGCCTTGGCGCCGCGGTGGCGGCAGACTTCGGCGTCATGGCGCTGCCGCGCAGCCGCGTCAACATTCCCGGCATCGCGATCTGGGAGGATGCGCCGCTGCCCCGGCTGCCGGAGATATTCGGCGGCATCTATATGCGCCCGGGCGGCGAGCAGGAGGACCGCGAACAGCTTGCCGACGCGATCGCCGAGGGTCTGCGGCCGCGGCTACGCGCGTCGTCGGCTGCCCGCACCGAGCGGGCTGCGGCGACCCCGGCCTGATCAGGCTTGCGCGAAGCCCGAGCGCTGCGCCCAGCCGGTCATGCGGGCTTCCAGGACCGCCATCGCCCAGTACATGACGATGCCCTCGAACGCGAGCGCGATCAGGCCGGCGAAGATCAGCGGCACCTGGAACTGCGCCTGCGCCTGCAGCATCAGGGTGCCGATGCCGTAGTTCGAGGCGATGCTCTCGGAGATCACCGAGCCGACGAAGGCGAGCGTGATCGCCACCTTCAGCGAGCCGAAGAAGTACGGCAGCGTGCGCGGAATCCCGACCTTGCGCATGATGTCGAGCTTCGACGCGCCGAGCGCCTTGAGCACGTCTTCGAGCTCGGGCTCGATGGTGGCCAGCCCGGTCGCCACGTTCACCACGATCGGGAAGAACGAGATCAGGAACGCGGTGAGCACCGCCGGCACGAAGCCGATGCCGAACCACAGCACCAGGATCGGCACCACCGCGACCTTGGGGATGGCGTTGAAGCCGATCATCAGCGGGTAGAGGCCGGCGTAGATCGAGCGCGACCAGCCGACCAGCAGCCCGAGCAGCAGCCCGAAGCCGACCGCCATGCCGAAGCCGATCATCGTCGTCGACAGCGTATACAGCGAGTGCCGGTAGATCGGTCCCCAGAAGTCCACGAAGGCGCGCGCGATCGCCGTCGGCGGCGGCAGGAAGAATGGGGGGATGTTGAACAGCCAGACCGCGGCTTCCCAGAGCAGGAACATGACGACGGTGTAGATCCACGGCGCGAGCCGGACGAAGAGATCGTTGCTGTTCATTGCCGCGCCCGCACGATATGGCTGCGCAACTCGGACACGATGTCCTGAAAGCCGGGCGTGAACGTCACGTCGAGATCGCGCGGCCGCGGCAATTCGATCGGCCGCTCGACCAGCACGCGGCCGGGGCGGGCCGACATCACGAACACGCGGTCGGCGAGAAACACCGCCTCACGCAGGTCGTGCGTCACCAGGATCACGGTGATCTTGCGCGCCGCGTGCAGGTCGCGGATCACGCACCACAGCTCCTCGCGGGTGAAGGCGTCGAGCGCCGCGAACGGCTCGTCCAGCATCAGCAGTTGCGGCTCATGGATCAGCGCGCGGCAGAGCGACGTGCGCTGCTGCATGCCGCCGGACAGCTCCCACGGAAACTTCGAGCCCTGGCCTTGCAGCCCCACCGAGGTCAGCAATTGCTCGGCGCGCGCGACGTAGTCGGCCTTGCGCCGGCGGATTTCGCTGCGGTGCGGCTCGACGATCTCCAGCGGCAGCAGGAGATTGTCGAGCGTCGTGCGCCATGGCAGCAGCGTCGGCGCCTGGAACGCCATGCCGGCGATCTTGACCGGCTGGCTGATGACCTGGCCCGCGATCCGCACCGTTCCCTTGAACGGAAACTGCAGCCCGGTGGCGAGCTTCATCAGCGTGGACTTGCCGCAGCCGGACGGGCCGACCACGGCGCAGAACTCGCCGACATTGACCGAGATGGTCAGCCCGTCGACGGCCAGCGTGCCGCCGGAACCGCCGCGCGCGCCATAGGCATGACTCACCCCGTCCAGGGCGACGAACGCGGACACCACGGCTATCCTTGAGTCGACGACCCCTAGTTGGCTCTGCGGTCGGCGGCCGACGGCAGGAACGAGGCGTCGAACGCGTCGGTCGCCTTCGGCTTCGGGTTCTTGAAGTCGTAGGTGAGCGCGATCTGCTCGATCGCCTTTTCGAGGCGGGCGTTGTCGACGCCGCCGAAGCCGTTCGTCTTGACCTCGTTGGTGACGAAGTTCTCGCGCAGTGCCATGCGCAGGCGCTCCAGCTCGACGTCCTTCTTGGCGACGTCATTGCGCTTGATCACCGAGTCGACGGCGCCTGAGGGATCGCGCAGCGTCTCCTTGATGCCCTTGGTCAAGGCGCGCAGGAAGCCTTTCACCGCCTCCGGCTTCTCGGCCGCGAACTTCGGACTCACCATAATGGTGTTGCCGTACAGGTTGACGCCGTGGTCGGCCATCAGCATGACGACGATGTCGTCGGCCGGCACGCCCATCGATTTCAGGTTGATGAAGGATGAGAACGAGAAGCCGGTGATGGCGTCGACCTGGCCGTTCTGCAGCATCGGCTCGCGCACCGGGAAGCCGACGTTCTCGATCTTCACCTTGGAGGCGTCGATGCCGTTGGCCTGGACGAAAATCTTCCACTGCGCATAGGCGCCGTCGGGCGCGGGCGCGCCGAGCTTCTTGCCTTCGAGATCCTTCGGCGTAGTCACGCCGCGGCTCTTGCGGCCGACGATCGAGAAGGCCGGCTTGTTGTAGATCATGTAGACGGCCTTGACCGCGACGTTTGGATTGGCGTCGCGGAACTTGATCAGCGAGTTGATGTCGCCGAAGCCCATGTCGTAGGTGCCGGCCGCGACCCGGTTGATCGGCTCGAGCGAGCCGGCCGCGGTGTCGATGGTGACGTCGAGGCCTTCGGCCTTGAAATATCCCTTGTCGATGGCGACCAGGAATGGCGCGGACGGTCCCTCGAATTTGAAATCCAAGCTGAACTTGATGGCGGTCTGTGCCGAAGCGGCCCCGTGCAGCAGCGTCGCCGCCAGCGTCGCTCCGACGACAAGCCCGGTCCGGCCGAGTCCGAAGATGTTCTGGATGCCCATGGTCTCTATCCTTCTCTCACCCATGCGAAGCGGTCGGAGCACCGATGCCAGGGCATCGGCGACGGTTCCGGCCTTTCGCTCAGCAAAGAACATGCCGAATGAAAGAGCAAGATAGGACCGCGTCGCAGGCAGACGAGGGCGCGCCGGTCGGCGGCCTTCTGCACAACAGAATATCATCGTGCCGCTGCGCTGGGCAGGCCGGCCAGCACCGGCGCTGATAGACTAGAAACGCTCGCGATCCGATCAGGAGTTATTCCCATGAGCAGCACCTCGGCAGGCTCGCGCGCTGCCCCGAATGTGCCCGCGTTCCTGGCGCCCTATGCGGCGCCGGACGAACAGATCGCCGGCCGGCTGCTAGCCGCTGCGGCGCGCTCCGAGGCCGGTGAGGCGCGCATCGACGTCCGCGCCCGCCGCCTGGTCGAGAGCATCCGGGACCACGCCGGCGGGCTCGGCGGCATCGAGGATTTCCTGCACGCCTACTCGCTCTCCACCAAGGAGGGGCTCGCCCTCATGGTGCTGGCCGAGGCCCTGCTGCGGGTGCCGGATGCGGTGACCGCCGACCGGCTGATCGAGGACAAGCTCGCCGCCGGCGACTGGTCGCAGGCGGAGAGCTCGGGGGCTTTCCTGGTCTCCGCTTCGGCCTGGACGCTGGGCGTGACCGCGCGGGTCATCCAGCCGGGCGAAACGCCGGAGACCATCGTCGGCAGCCTGGTCAAACGCCTCGGCCTGCCGGCGGTGCGGACCGCGACGCGCCAGGCGATGCGGCTGCTCGGCTCGCATTTCGTGCTCGGGCAGACCATCGAGGAGGCGCTGTCGCGGGCCGGCTCGCATCGCGAATTCCGCTATTCGTTCGACATGCTGGGCGAGGGCGCGCGTGCCGCCAGCGACGCCACGCGCTATTTCGAGGCCTATGCCTCAGCCATCGACGCGATCGGCGCCCGCGCCGGCAACGCCGCGCTGCCGGCGCGGCCCGGCATCTCGGTGAAGCTCTCGGCGCTGCATCCGCGCTACGAGGCGACGTCGCGCGAGCGGGTGCTGGCGGAGCTGGTCCCTCGCGTGCTGGAGCTGGCGCGCCAGGCCAAGCGCCACGATCTCAACTTCACCGTCGATGCGGAGGAGGCCGATCGGCTAGAGCTCTCGCTCGACGTGATCGGCAGGGTGCTCGCCGATCCGTCGCTCGCCGGATGGGACGGCTTCGGCCTCGCGGTGCAGGCCTATCAGAAGCGCGCCGGCGCGGTGATCGACTGGCTCGCCGCGACCGCCGCCGCGCTCGACCGCCGGCTGATGGTGCGGTTGGTGAAGGGCGCCTACTGGGACACCGAGGTCAAGCGTGCCCAGGAGCGCGGCCTGCCGGACTATCCGGTGTTCACCCGCAAGCCGATGACCGATCTCGGCTACGTCGCATGTCTGCGCCAGCTGCTGGCGGCACGGCCGCGGCTCTATCCGCAGTTCGCCACCCACAATGCGCTCACCGTCGCGACCGTGATCGAGCAGGCCGGTGGCGTCGAGGGCTACGAGTTCCAGCGGCTGCACGGCATGGGCGAGGTGCTGTACGACGCGCTGCTCGCGGACCTGCCGGTGGCGGCCTGCCGGGTCTATGCGCCGGTCGGCAGCCACCGCGAGCTGCTCGCCTACCTGGTGCGGCGGCTGTTGGAAAACGGCGCCAACTCCTCGTTCGTGGCGGTCGCCGCCGATCCGAACGTGCCGATCGAAGCGATCCTGAAGCGGCCGCAGGCCTGGATCGGCGATGCCGAGCACGCCCGCCACCCACAGATTCCGTTGCCGCGCGACCTCTACCGGCCGGCGCGGACCAATTCGCGTGGCGTTGAGTTCGGCGACCGCGCGGCGCTCGACGCGCTGCTGGCCGAGGTGAAGCGTTCGGCTCCGCCGGACGCGAAGTCGGTGCCGCTGATCGATGGCAAGGCGGGACCGGGCGCGTTGCGGCAGGTGCTCTCGCCGATCGACGGCGCAACTGTCGGACAGGTGATCGAAGGCGACGCGGGCACGGCCAGCGCGGCGATGGCGGCGGCGCAAGCCGGCTTCCCGGCCTGGGCGGCAACGGCGATCGAACAGCGCGCCGTAATTTTGGAGCGCGCCGCCGATCTCCTGGAGGCCGATCGCGGCCGGCTGATCGCGCTGCTGCAGAGCGAAGGCGGCAAGACGCTGGACGATGCCGTGTCCGAGGTGCGCGAGGCGGTGGACTATTGCCGCTATTACGCCGCCGAGGCACGCCGGGGGCTGACACCGCAGCCGATGCCGGGACCGACCGGCGAGAGCAATGAGCTGCGCTCGCGCGGCCGTGGCGTGTTCGTCTGCATCAGCCCGTGGAATTTTCCGCTGGCGATTTTCCTCGGCCAGGTCAGCGCGGCGCTGGTCGCCGGCAATGCGGTGGTGGCGAAGCCGGCCGAGCAGACGCCGCTGATCGCGGCGGTGGCGGTGCGGCTGCTGCATCAGGCCGGCATGCCGGCGAGCGCGCTGCATCTCCTGCCGGGCGACGGAAAAGTGGGTGCGGCTCTGGTTGCCGACAATCGGGTGGCCGGCGTCGCGTTCACCGGCTCGACCGAAGTCGGGCGCATGATCAACCGCGCGCTGGCGGCCAAGGACGGCCCGATCGTGCCGCTGATCGCCGAGACCGGCGGCATCAACGCCATGATCGTCGACGCCACCGCGCTGCCCGAACAGGTCACCGACGACGTGGTCGCCTCGGCCTTCCGCTCGGCCGGCCAGCGCTGCTCGGCGCTGCGGCTGCTGTGCGTGCAGGAGGACGTCGCCGACCGGATGATCGAGATGATCTCAGGCGCCATGCGCGAGCTTGCGCTCGGCGATCCGCGCGACGTGGCGACCCATGTCGGCCCGGTGATCGACGACGACGCCAAGCGGCGCCTCGATGCGTGGATCGCCAAGGCGGCAGCCGAACGCCGCGTCGTCGCGCGCTGGGACAGGCCGCTGCCGGCGCGTGGGCTCTATGTGCCGCCGACCATCATCGCGCTCGACCATGCGCGGGACTTGACGGAAGAGGTGTTCGGTCCGGTGCTGCACGTCGTGCGCTGGCGCGCCGACCGGCTCGACGCGCTGCTCGACGAGATCGCCGGCAACGGCACCGGTCTGACGCTTGGCGTGCATTCGCGGATCGACGCGACGATCGAACACGTCGCCGCCCGGCTTGCCAACGGCAACGTCTACGTCAACCGCAACATCATCGGCGCGGTGGTCGGCACCCAGCCGTTCGGCGGCACCGGTCTGTCGGGCACCGGCCCGAAGGCCGGCGGTCCGAACTATCTGAAGCGTTTTGTGACCGAGCAGACGCTCACGATCAACACCGCGGCGGCGGGCGGCAATGCGACGCTGCTGAGCACCGAGGAGTGAGCTTGAGCAAGCCGTGAGCCGCGCCGGTGAGCGCATTCGAGCACGCCTTGAGCAGGGCGAGCACGCGTGCATCGCGGCAAAAGTTTTATGAACGTTTGTTCCGCTACATTACCAAAACATCATCTGCCGCGGCCTTATCCCGCCGGAACGCAGCCTTACATCATCCGTTGACTCCTCGACCCCCTTCGAGGGGATTAAGTGACATGAAAGGTTGCGAACATGAGTCTCAAATGCAATCGCGCCATTGCTGCCGCAGCGGCTGCAGCGATTGCGCTGACCTCGGTGAGCTTCAGCCCGGCGATGGCGGCTCCGGTGTCGAAGCAGCAGACCGTCGCATCAGGTGATCTGGAAGTGAGCGCGCAGCGCCGCCGTCACTATCGCGGCAACAACGACCGCGCGGTGCTCGGCGCCATGCTCGGCATCTTCGGCACGGTCGCGGCGCTTGCCGCAGCGGACCGTTACCGCGATCGCGGCTACTACGGTGGTCCGGGTTATTACGGCGGCGGGCCTTACTACGCTCCGCCGGCCTACGGGTACCACGGTCCGTACGGTTATCGTCGCTGGTAAGCATCGCCCATCAAGAGGATGCTCCGGCCAACGGACCTTCCTGGCGCCGCCTCACCGCGGCGCCTTTTTCTTTGCGCTGCAGCAAGGCGTTAACCGACAAGAGACTCAACCCAGTGTATGTGTAGTTGCATGGCTGATTCGGTCGGGCGGCTCTACGATCAGGTGATCGCGGCGAAAAACGCCGATCCTTCGGTGTCGCGGACCGCCCGTCTGCTGCGCGCCGGCCGCTCCAAGATCGCCAAGAAGCTCGCCGAGGAAGCGGTCGAAGTCGTCATCGACGCCATGAACGGCGATCGCGAGGCGGTGGTGCGCGAAAGCGCCGACCTGCTCTACAACCTCGTGGTTCTCTGGGTTGCCGCCGACCTGCGCCCCGAGGACGTCTGGAATGAGATGAAGCGGCGCGAGCGGATGATGGGCATCGCCGAGAAGCTGCCGAAGAACGCCGTCGATGCCGCCCCCCGCCGCAAGGTGGTGCTGCTCGACTCCCGCCGCTCCCGCAAGCGGCGGTGACGTCCATTCCATCGGCTCCCGCCGTGGACAATCCGATGTTGCACCGCTAAGAGCCCGCCATGCTCCG
Organism: Rhodoplanes serenus; assembly: GCA_945893085.1. Classification (GTDB taxonomy): domain Bacteria; phylum Pseudomonadota; class Alphaproteobacteria; order Rhizobiales; family Xanthobacteraceae; genus Z2-YC6860. The sequence goes on from CAMDEB010000033.1 coordinate 16,906, forward strand.
CCGTCTCTACGATTGGTGCATCGCCGCCGCCGCACGCCCCTATGCCACCTGGCTGATGGGCTTCATCTCGTTCGTCGAGAGTTCGTTCTTCCCGATCCCGCCGGACACCATGCTGATCCCGATGTCGCTGGCGCGGCCGGAGAAGGCGTGGTTCTACGCCCATGTCTGCACCGTGACCTCGGTCGCCGGCGGCGTACTCGGCTATTTCATCGGCTACGTGCTCTACGACTCGGTCGGGCTGTGGCTGATCCAACTCTACGGCTATGGCGACAAGGTCGAGGCGTTTCGCGAATCCTATGCGCAATGGGGCGGCTGGATCATCGTGCTCAAGGGCATGACCCCGATCCCCTACAAGATCGTCACCATCGCCTCCGGGTTCGCCGGCTACAATTTCCTGATGTTCGTCGTGCTGTCGTTCGTGGCCCGCGGCATGCGCTTCTATCTCCTGGCTTTTTTGCTCAACCGCTACGGGCCGCAGGCGCGCGTCATCATCGAGAAGCGGCTCGGTCTCTGGGTCACATTGGGCGCCGTGGTCCTCGTCATCGGCATCATCGGTGCGGTATACTTGTTCTGAACTCGGGCGTTTCGGAGCCTGGTTCCTCATTTTCGCCATCTCGCTCCCGCAAGAGCGATGGCGGGCGCCGATTCTCCGAGGGATTTCAGCGCCGGATATCGACGCGTAGGTTCGTTCGACGACGATGCGCAGTCAGTACGACCAAATCCATTCTTCGAGCCGGACGCGCTCCGGCGCCTTGGCGTGTCTCGCCGCCAGCCTGCTGCTGCTGTTCGCCGAGGCGGCGGCAGCCCAGGATTCGCAGCGTGCTCCCGATCCCAGCCCACCAGCGCCGGCGGCGCAGCCCGGCGTGATCGAATCGATCGGCCGGTTTTTCGAGCAGGGCGCCGCCAACTTCCGCGCCCATCTGAGCGGCGCCAAGGAGCGGCTCGACAAGCTCGGCGACGAAGCCGCCGCGAATCAAAAGGATTTTGGGGAAAAGGCCGCCGCGGTCGGCAAGGGCGCCGCCGATGTCACCAAGAGCGCGGTCGACGCCATGGTCAAACTGCCGACCGCGCGCGTGGTCAATGGCCGCGAGACCTGCGTGCTAGCGCCGAACGGCGCGCCGGATTGCGTCACCGCCGCCGAGGCGCTGTGCCGGAAGCAGGGCTTCGCCTCCGGCAAGAGCATGGATTTCACCTCCGCGCGGCAATGCCCGGCGAAAGCCTGGCTCGGCGGCCGGGAGGCCAATGACGCCGAATGCACGACCGTGACCTTCATCAGCCGCGCAATGTGCCAGTAGGCTACCGGGCCTTGTCCGGCGGCAGGTGCCGGGTGTAGTCGCGATCGCGCGCGTCGCGCTCCTGCACCAATTGCTCGTAGGCCCGCTTGGCGTCCGGCGACAGCACCACGCGCTTCACCGGCGCTTTCTTGCGGCGATCCTTGGCCGGCTTGAATTGCCCATTCGTCATGGCCGCAGGCTCTCCTTCACGAGGTTTCGCTCAGCGGCGGGAGCCGTAGCACGGGATGGGCGGGGCCGTCATCCTTCTCAGACGTCAAGTCAGGCGGGCGGCCGGCAGGGCTTGTCGGGGCAAGCCCGAACCGCGACACTTGCGCCATGGTTAAATTCATGGGCGAAAGCGGCGTGCGAGCGAGAACAGGCGTCGTATCGATCGCAATCGTGCTGGTCCTTGGCGCTCCGCTGTGGAGCGGGCCGGCATCGGCGCGCGGCGGCGCATCCGCCGGCGGCGTGGCCGCGGCGGGCTTCCGCAGCGGCGCCTTCTACCGCGCGCTGCTGCTGCGGCACCCGCCGCCATTCTGGGTGGGCGGGACGCTGTTCGTGCCGCGCCGGCCGTTGGTCCAGCCGGCGCCTCGCGTCGCCCGGCCCGCGCCTGCCAAGCCGCCGCAGCCGCAATGGCGCCGCGTGCCCGCCGCCTATCTCGCGGCGGCGCGCAGCGCCCGCCATCCCGGCCCGCTGTGGGTGAAGACCGCGCAGGGCTTTCGTCTCGACACCGAGGGCTCGAGGCCATGAGCTTCACGCTCTACAACGCGCCGCAATCG
>CAMDEB010000034.1 GCA_945893085.1 Rhodoplanes serenus
TCGGCGAAGCCGGCGCGTTCGTAGAGCCGTCGCGCCGGATGGTTGTCCTCGCCGACCTCCAGGAACACGGCGCGCGCACCCAATCCGGCGAGCCGACCGAGATGCAGGTTGAGCAGCGAGCGTGCGAGCCCCCGTCCGCGCCGCGCCGAAGTCACCGCGACGGACAGGATCTCCGCTTCGTCGGCGGCGATGCGCGAGAGAATGAAGCCGACCAGCGTGCGGCCGATGATGATGCGATGCGCGAGCACGTTGCGCTCCATCAACAGTCGCTCAACCTCGCCGTCGCTCCAGCCGCGTTGGAACGACGCCTCGTGCAGCGCGGCGATGGCCGCGGCGTCGCGCGGCCCGGCTTGCGACAGCGAAGGCTCGCCGCCGCCGAACAGGCGTGTCAGCCACTGCATCATCGGCGCGGCAATCTCGCGGCATCCTGCGGCTGGGCGTCGGGCGCGCGCAGGTAGAGCGGCCGCGGCGGACCGGGGTTGCCGGTCCCCATGGCGCCGAGCCGCGCCACCCAGTTGATGTCGGGCGCGTTGCGCTCCTCGACCAGCACCGGCGGCGGCTCGCCGGCCGGCCAGGCGGCGGCGAGCATGTTCGCAGCCGAGCCGACGATGCGCGCCGGCCCGTTGGCGGTGACGCGCACGGCGTCGCGGATGCTGGCGATGCGCGGCGCGACCAGCGTGCGGCCGCCCGCTCCGAAGACCTGCAGATAGACGTGCGCATGCCTTGCGTCGATCGCGACCGTGACCGGCATGCTGTCGTCCCGGGCGATGTAGGGCGCGGCAAAGGCGGCGAGCGTGGTGAGCCCGTAGGCGTGCCGGCCCGCGGCGAGCGCGATGCCGCGCGCGGCGGAGATGCCGACGCGCAGTCCGGTGAAGCTGCCGGGCCCGGTGGTGACGGCGATGCGGTCGATCTCGGCGAACTCGGTCCGCGCCTGGCCCATCACCCGCGCCACCAGCGGCATCAGCGCTTCCGCATGGCCCCGCACCATGGGCAGCGTCTCGCTCGCCATCAGCTCGCCGCGCTCGGTGTCGAGCACGGCGGCGGCGCAGACGTCGAGCGCGGTGTCGATGGCAAGCACACGCATGGGACGCGAATAGCGATTGGCGAATAGCGAATAGTGCCTTGAACCACTCGCTATTCGCTACTCCCTATTCGCTACATTGGCCGGACTTCGACCACGTCCGGCACGTAGTGCTTCAGCAGGTTCTGGATGCCGTGACGCAGCGTAGCGGTCGAGGACGGACAGCCGGAGCAGGCGCCCTTCATGTGCAGGAACACGATGCCGTCCTTGAAGCCGCGGAAGGTGATGTCGCCGCCGTCGTTGGCGACCGCCGGCCGCACCCGGGTCTCGATCAGGTCCTTGATGGTGGCGACCGTATCGGCGTCGCCCGGCTCGAAGAACTCTTCTTCGTCGCTGCCGGATGCGGTTTCGCCCGCGTTCAGCAGCGGGGCGCCGGACATGAAGTGTTCCATGATGGCGCCGAGGATCGCCGGCTTGAGCTGCGGCCATTCGCCGGCCGACTTGCTGACCGTGATGAAGTCCGAGCCATAAAACACGCCGTCGATGCCGTCGATCCCGAACAGCCGTTCGGCCAGCGGGGATTTCGCGGCCTCCGTGGCATCGCGCATGTCGAGTGTCCCGGTCTCGAGCACGGGCTGCCCGGGCAGGAACTTCAGGGTCGCCGGATTGGGCGTGGCTTCGGTCTGGATAAACATCGGCGTTCTCCGGGCCGGCGTCGGGTTCAGGTCCGGCGCGGCGCAAGCATTGTACCAGATAAGTGGCGTTTTGGCCCGGAACTTCAACCCGCTAGGGAAAACCCGCTAGGACAGCGCGTCCAGCTCCTCGTCGGTCAGGTGGCCCGGCACGATCGCGAGCGGGATCGGGAACTCGCCGGCGGTGTTGCCCAGGCTGGACACCAGCGGCCCGGGACCTTCCTTGTCGGTGGCGGCGGCCAGCACCAGGATCGCGATGTCCTCGTCTTCCTCGATCAGGCCGAGGATTTCTTCAGCGGTATTGCCTTCGCGCACCACCCGCTCGGGCGTGAGGCCGGCGATGCCGTTGGCGCGGCTGGCGGAGCGGTCGAGCGCCGCGTTGGCGTCTTCGTGCGCTTCAGCCTTCATGATGTCGGCGACGCCGAGCCATTGCTGGTTGCGGTCGGCGGTTTCGATGACCCGCAGCATGACCACGCCCGCGCCCACGCGCGCCGCACGCCGGCTGGCGAAATAGACCGCGCGATCGCATTCCGGGGTGTCGTCGATGACGACAAGCCACTTCGGCTTGTGCCCGGCTTCGTAGCTGCGGCGTCTGCGACTCAATCGGCCTCCTCGCGTGGCGTCCTTCGGTGACGTCGCGCGCGAGCCGCGATGGTGCCATGGCAGTCGGCCCACGCACAAGCCGCCACCATGGCCGATTTTACGGCGGCAATTTGGGAACGTTCAGCGGCGCACGAATCCGACGATGTCCTTGACCGCCTTCATGGTTTCGGCGGCGATCGCCTGCGCGCGCGTGGACCCATCGGCGAGCACGGAATCGATGTGGGCGGTGTCCTGCACCAGCCGCTTCATCTCGGCGCCGATCGGCCCGAGCTTGGCGACCGAGAGATCGACCAGCGCGGTCTTGAAGGCCGAGAACTGCGCGCCGCCAAACTCCCGCAGCACCTCGTCCTTGGTGGTGTTGCGCAGCGCGGCGAAGATGCCGACCAGGTTGTCGGCCTCCGGCCGCGCCTCCAGGCCCTTCAGCTCGCTCGGCAGCGGCTCGGGGTCGGTCTTGGCCTTGCGGATTTTCTGCGCGATCGCGTCGGCGTCGTCGGTGAGGTTGATGCGCGAATAGTCCGACGGTTCGGACTTCGACATTTTCTTGGTGCCGTCGCGCAGCGACATCACCCGCGTCGCCGGCCCCTGGATCAGCGGCTCCGGCAGCGGGAAGAAGGCGTCGCCGAAGCCGTGGGCGCGGATCGAGTCGGCGAAGTCGTTGTTGAATTTCTGCGCGATGTCGCGCGACAGCTCGAGGTGCTGCTTCTGGTCCTCGCCCACGGGCACGTGGGTGGCGCGATAGACCAGGATGTCGGCCGCCATCAGGTTCGGGTAGGCATAGAGCCCGACCGAGGCGTTCTCGCGGTCCTTGCCGGCCTTTTCCTTGAACTGGGTCATGCGGTTCAGCCAGCCGAGGCGGGCGACGCAGTTGAAGATCCAGGCCAGCTCGGCGTGCTCGGCGACATGGCTCTGGTTGAAGATGATGTGCGTCTTCGGGTCGATGCCGCAGGCGATGAAGGCCGCGGTGACCTCGCGGATGTTGCGCTTGAGCTCGGCCGGGTCCTGCCAGACCGTGATGGCGTGCAGATCGACCACGCAATAGATGCAGTCGTGGCTGTTCTGCAGCTCGACGAATTTCACGATCGCGCCGAGATAGTTGCCGAGATGCAGGTTGCCGGTCGGCTGCACCCCGGAGAAGACTTTTTCCTTGAAGGCCGGCGCTGGCGCGTTCATGTCGGAATCCCTGTCGCTGCGGGGCCACATTCCACAATGGCCGGGGCGATGCAAGCGCGGCAGGCGTGCGCTGGCTGAGTTGGCATCGCGCACAAGCCGTCCTCCGCCCTCATCCTGAGGAGCCCGCCGAAGCGCCAGCGAAGGCGGGCGTCTCGAAGGAGAGGGCGGCCCCGATGCGGCCCATGCTTCGAGACGCATCGCTTTGCGATGCTCCTCAGCATGAGGGCGAGAGAGGACTGCGTCTTTACCTCAGCGGGAAGACGCCGCCGCCCGATGCCAAGAGCCGCACACATGCCGCACCCGCGCAAGTTGGCATTTATCGACGCCGTTCAGGTCGACGAGTTTGTTGAAGCCAAGTGAAGCCCACGCCATTTGACAAATCCGCGTCGACTTCTCTTTGCTCAGTCCGCCTTACAGTTGGTTGTTGGATCGGTTCGAGCCGTACCCGGGGGCGACTCAGCTATAATGCTCTGGGAACAACGAGGTGACGATCATGACCCTATCGTTCCGAGATTACGTGTTGAATCACTCTCCGGAGGATTCTCAGGCCGGCGACTTCATTGCGGATGCCAAGCATCCAGCGGCGCAGCAGATACCAGACGTAACAACATGGGCCCAGGTCGAAATGTGGCTGAAGAATCAAGGCGGCCATGCGGTAATTGAAGGCGCACGCACTGTTTGGAGCCGGTACCAACTAGCGAAGGATACGATCAATGTCCCGATCGCTAGGGGATATACAGTCAGCGACTTAATCGAACTTCTTCAAAAGGAAGACCCGCAGGCACACGTAGTAAAGTGCAGCGTTGGCAAAAACCCGGTCTCCCGAGTGGAGGGGTTTTCAAAAGTGATGATCCGCAGCGGCTCTAAGGAGCTGTCCGCTATCATGCTGGAATGATTTGCATGGGCGAGAAGCTGATTGTGAGTAACGTCGACGCTGCTCGACGCAATTGCGAACTGCTACCTGGCCGTTGCGCTTACGAGATTAGGTTGATCCGCGTGGGCCTTGTTTTGCTCAGCCCGCCTTACGTTTCCTGCGTTTCTTCGGCTACTATTTTTTTGACGCTCGTATTTTACAAGCTCAATAAATGCCTTTTTGTCTAGCGCACCAGATTTGCGAAAGGGTGCCTGCGCGAGGGCCAAGATCACAGAATCATGGACCTCCGTTTGTCCGTGCTCGTCCATGCGTATCAGGCCCATACTGACGAGCTTGTCATTTTTTATAACCTCAGAAAACGTCAGGATTCGAAAGCCTATGCATTGAAATTCTTCTGGGTCTGGAAATTCCTTTTTGATCGCAATCATTCCACGATTTTCCGGAATATCTGTGAAGCTGATTGTGTTGGCAGTTCTATCGTCGTCCACAATGTGGAGCGAGAAATTTTGCGGATTTGGAAAAGGTCCCTTCATCGCTGCCGCAGCTTGGAAAACGCCAAGCGCAAAGCGAAATCTTTCTGGGTCAACCGGCCTTATTCTCTCGTTGAAATTTGGAGCCATAAGCTTCGCTATATGCGCGGCCAGAGTTCAGGGCAAAGAAACAACTGATTCTGTCCACCGAATCCACCTAGTTTTAGGCTCGAAAAGGGCGTGCTAGACATGACCATATTCCTATGATTATATTCCTCCATCCCACTCATTCGAGGGCGTCAACCGGTGACGCTTGTTGGCGGAGCGGGGTGCGGCGCCCGCGGGTTCGGCCTCGTCAGCCGGGCTCCCGGGAGGCCTCGGGTCACCGTCCGCTCCAACTACGTGGGGCTGCCTTGAATGGCTGGACGCGGGGCGGATGAACGGCGGCGAAAGCTGCCAGGATCAGGTGGAGGCTCGTTCCTCCCCGTCCGTCCCCGGAAGCTCGGTCCCGAAGCCAAAAATCCCGCGGTGAAGCGCCGCAAGGCGCGCCGGTCCGCGTGATGGGCCGGCGGTCCCGCAAGGGACCGGCCCGACCGCAAGGCGGGCCACGCGGTGCGGCGATCCGCACCGGCGCCTGGCGGCGCTTCACCCCCCCCCTCGGCTTTTCGAGCGGGACGGAATGACGGCGAGCGGGCGCCGGAAAAAACCCCGCACGATGGAGCGCGCCCGCATGACGCTTTGCTTCGGTTGCTGCGCGGAGTTGCGCCGCTATAGTGCGCCGCCTTCATTCTTCGAGGATGAAGACCTCGTCCTGAGAGGCCGCGCAGCGGCCGTCTCGAAGGACGGGCGCCATAACGGAAGCTCTTCATGTCCGCTCCCCGCTACGACGTTCTCGGCATCGGCAACGCGATTGTCGATGTGCTGGCCCGCGCCGAAGACGACTTCCTCGCGCAGCAGCAAATGCACAAGGGCGGCATGGCGCTGATCGACGAAGCGCGCGCCGAGCAGATCTACGATGCCATGGGTCCGGCGGTGGAGATTTCCGGCGGCTCGGCGGCCAACACCATTGTCGGCGTCGCCGGCTTCGGCGCGCGGGCGGCGTTCATCGGCAAGGTCAAGGACGACCAGCTCGGCCGCGCCTTCATCCACGACATTCGCGCCGCCGGCGTCAGCTTCGAAACGCCGCCGGCCTTCGACGGCCCCTCGACCGCGCGCTGCTACGTGCTGGTGACGCCGGACGGCGAGCGCACCATGAACACCTATCTCGGCGCCGCCCAGGACCTGCATCCCGCCGACGTCGATGCCGACGCGGTGGCGGCGGCGAAGATCACCTATCTCGAAGGCTATCTGTGGGATCCGCCGCATGCCAAGGAGGCGTTCCGCAAGGCCGCGACCATCGCGCACGACGCCGGCCGGCAGGTTGCGCTGACGCTGTCGGATGCGTTCTGCGTCGGCCGCTATCGCGCCGAGTTCCTGGATCTCATTCGCACCGGCACGGTCGACCTGGTGTTCGCCAACGAGACCGAACTCAAGAGCCTCTACGAAGCGTCGGACTTCGACGCTGCGGTCACCGCGTTGCGCGCGGACGCGAAGCTCGCCGTGGTCACGCGCAGCGAAAAGGGCTGCGTCGTCGTCACCAAGCAGGGCGTGGAGGCGGTGCCGGCGATGCCGATCAGCAAGGTGGTCGATGCGACCGGCGCCGGCGATCTGTTCGCGGCGGGCTTCATGTTCGGACTGGCCCAGGGCCGCGATCACCGCACCGCGGCGCGTCTCGGCGTGATGGCGGCAGCCGAGGTGATCGGCCACATCGGCGCGCGGCCGGAGGTGTCGCTGAAGGCGCTGGCGCAGCAGAGCGGACTGTTGTCCTAACGGTTCGTTAACCCGTTGGTAAGCCAAACACGGTTACCGGAGTGTGAATCCACCACTCCGGGGACCTGCATCCATGGGCAAGCGCAAGCAGTCTGATTCCGCGGCCACGAATGCGCCGCTGCCGATCGAAACGCCTGCCATCCAGGCGGCGACCGACACCAAGATCGAGCTGCCGAAAATCGAATCCACGCTCATCGGCCCGTTGCAGCCGGAACCGATTCTGGCGGCGATCGCGGCGAAATCCTTGGCACCAGCCGACGCGCCGCGCGGCGGGATGCAACGCTACGCTTTTGCCGCGTCGGTCGCGGCAGCGGCCGTGCTCGGCGGGTTGCTCGGTGCCGCGGCGACCGCGGGCTTCACTCACGAGACGAAGGCTCCGGCTGCCGAACCGGCAGCGGCCATCGAGACGCGTGCCTTGAAAGAGACCGTGGTGCGGCTCGGCACCGAGCTCGCGACCGTCAAGGCCAGCATCGACGCCGCCAACCGCCATGCGGCTGCGCAATTCGGCAAGCTCGCGGAGCGGTTCGATCGCGCCGAGAAGGCGCAGGCCGAGCCTGCGGCGAAGCTCGCCAGGATCACCGAAAGCCTGGACCGGCTCGAAAAGCGGCCGGTGGCCGCGCACGACGTCACCGGCGCGGTCACCACCGTCGAGAAGCAGCAGGCCAAGCCGCCGGTCGCGGAGGGCTGGAAGCTGCGCGACTTCTACGCCGGTCGCGCCGTGGTCGAGAGCCGCGGCGGCGGGGTGTACGAGGTCGGCCCGGGATCGAACCTGCCGGGTCTCGGCAAGGTCGAGACCATCAAGCGCGAGGACGGCCGCGTCATCGTCGTGACGCCGAAGGGCATCATTGCATCCGCAATCGAGCAGCAGCAGCGGCGTCCGCAATACGCACCGTATCGCTACTACTAGAATCACGCGGCGCTTCTTTATGCGCCGCGCTTAAAATCCAGCCGAGCGTTGCACACCGCGCGCATTGCCAACGCAATGATGCGCCGTTACGCTTTCGAATGCGATCCAGATCGACATTCGCAAGCTTCGTGTTCGTCGCCGCACTCGCAGCAGCGAGCGTGCCTGCTGCCGCCCAGAGCTGGCCGAACCGGCCGGTGACCCTGGTGGTTCCGCTCGCCGCCGGCGGCGGCAGCGACGGACTGGTGCGCGTGTTCGCGCCGCGCCTGAGCGAGCTCCTGGGCCAGTCGGTGATCATCGAGAATGTCGGCGGCGCGGGCGGCATGATCGGCGCCTCGCGCGTGGCCAAGGCCGCGCCGGACGGCTACCAGATCCTGCTCGGCACCTCCGGCACCCAGGCGACGAACCAGTCGATCTACGCCAAGCCGCTCTATGACGCCGCCACCGACTTCACGCCGGTGGCGTTGATCTTCGAGGTGCCGCAACTGCTCATCACCAAGAAGGATCTGCCGGTCGGCAACCTCAAGGAGTTCATCGCCTACGCCAAGACGAACCAGGCGGCGATGCAATTTGGCTCGTCGGGCGCGGGCGGCAGCGGCCATCTCGCCTGCGCGCTGCTCAACTCGAGGATCGGCGTCAACGTCACGCATATTCCCTATCGCGGCGGCGGGCCTGCGATGCAGGATCTGATCGCGGGCCGTCTCGACTATCAGTGCGCGCTTGCCAACATCGCGATGCCGCAGATCGAGGGACACAACGCCAAGGCGCTGGCGGTGCTGAGCCCGGAGCGCTCGCCGCTGATGCCGGCAATTCCATCCATGAAGGAGCAAGGCTTAAGCGATTTCGATGCTGCCGCCTGGAACGGCATCTTCCTGCCGAAGGACACGCCGCGCGAAATCGTCGAGAAGCTGCACGGCGCCATTGTCGCGGCGCTCGATACGCCGGCCGTGCGGGATCGGCTGAGGCAGCTCGGCGCGGCGGTGGTCGCGCCGGAACGGCGGTCGCCCGCCTATCTGCAGAAATTCGTCGAATCCGAGATCGCGACCTGGGCGGCGACCATCAAGGCGGCTGGCATCCAGCCGCAGTAGGGCTCATTCGATCCGCAGCTTGGCGTCCTCGGCGAATTTCTTCCACTGCGCGGACTCGGCCCGCAACGTCGCCGCGAACTGCTCAGGCGAGCTCGACATCGAGCGGAAGTACGTCGGCGCGAAGACCTTCTCCTGAAACGACCGGTCGGCGGTCATGCGCTGGACCTCGGCGTTGATCTTCCGCACCACGTCCGGCGGAATGCCCGCGGGCGCAAACAGGCCGTGCCAGGCGGTCGCCTCGAACCCGCGCAGGGTTTCCGCCATCGTCGGGATCTCCGGGAGCAGCGCCAGCCGCTCCGCCGTGCAGACTGCGATGATCCTGACCTTGCCCTCGCGATGCAGCGGCAGCGCCTGGCCGAGGCTGATGAACGTCACCGGCACGTGGCCCGCGACGATGTCCGCCAGCATCGGCGCTGCGCCGCGATACTGCACGGGCACGAACTTTACCCCCGCCATGTGCTGGAGCATTTCCATGTACACGTGCGGCGTCGAGCCGGGGCCGAAGGCGCCGAAGCCGATCTCGCCCGGCTTGGCCTTGGCGGCCTGGATCAGCTCGCCGACGCTGCTCACCGGGAACGCGGGATTGGTGATCAGCACCTGATCGACCTTGGCGATGCCGGTGATCGGCGTCAGGTCCTTCAGCGGATCGTAGGACAGCTTGCTGTAGAGGTGCGGGTTGAGCACGATCGCGCCCTCCTGCGCCACCAGCAGGGTGTAGCCGTCGGGGGCCGAGTTCACGACATGGGAGAGGGCGATCTGAAAGTTGCCGCCGGCCTTGTTCTCGACGATGACCTGCTGGCCGATCGAAACCGACAGGTGCTGCGCGACGGCGCGCGCCAGCGTATCGGCCAGTCCGCCCGGGACGACGGGCACGATGATGCGGATGAGCTTGTTCGGATAGTCCGCGGTCTGCGCATCCGCGGCGCCGACCGTCAGCATCAGCGCGCTCAGCACCACCGCGCCGGCCTTGGCAAACCATTCTGTCATGGGAGCACTCCTACGATCCAAAAACGCCAAGCATTGAGAGAAGCACAAAACGTGCCGCGCCTTAGTTGTCGAACTCGATCACGTCGAGGCCTTCCGACTTGTCGGTCAGGAAGATCAGCCCGCGCTCGTCCTTGGCCACGTCGTTCGCCCAGGGCGTGGTCTTGCCGGCGGTCGGCTGCGGGATGAAGTGGCCCTTCTCCTTCGGATTGACTGGGTCGCTGATGTCGATCATCCGCAGGCCCGCCGCGAACCAGGTGACAAAGAGCATGCAGTCCTGGTCGACGATCTCGCGCAATTGGTGCGTGCCGAAGCGGACCGCATCGCCGTGATACGGCTGCGCCTGCTCGTCCAGTTGATAGGTGCAGAGAATTTTCGGCTTGGCTGGGTCAGTGACGTCCCAGGTCCGCAGCGGGGCGTGCGGCTTACCCGTGTCGGGGCCGCGCTTCGGGCGCTCTTCCTCGGTCGAGATCGCGATCTGCCGGCCGCCGATCGGAAACGGCACCTTGAGGAACGTGTGTGTCGGCTCGGCGTGCGGCGGATCGTACTCGTAGCGTCCGAGCGTGCGCGGGCGCGTGATGTCCGACACGTCGATGATCGAAATCCCGGAGAACCAGCAGCCGGCGTACATCTCGTTGCCGCAGCGCATCGCGTGATGCAGCGAGTGGTCGCGGCCTTTCGGGTGCGGCGCCTCGCCGGTGCCTACGTTCTGGCCCGCCATCCACCAGCGCGAGACTTCGGTGACCTTCGCCGGATTGCGGATATCGTAGATCACCAGGATGTTGCCGACGAAGCCCTCCATCTCGGTCGAGATGTAGGCGTAGTTGGCATCCATATCGAAGCGGTGCACGCCGCGGGCGTGGGTCTTCACGAACGAAATGAACTTCGGGTTCGCGGGATCCTTGATGTCGTAGAGCTTGAAGCCGCCCTCGGTGAAAGCGAGCCGGTCGCCCTTTCCCGGCTCGATCTCGGAGTTCACCACCATCAGGTCGCCAAGCACGCGCACCTTGTGCGCATGCGCCATCGGGTTCGACAGCATCAGCTTGCTGACGATCTTCGGGTTCCGCGGATCGGAAATGTCGAGAATGGTGGTGCCGTCTGGCCCGTGCTGGTGCCCGACATAGGCGTATTTCCCCTGGATCACGATCTGCCCACCGCCGTGCAGCTCCGTGCGGCAGAGATGGCGGACGTTGTCGGACATGTACACCGGCGCGCCGGACGTGCGGCGCGCCGCGGACGTTGCTTGAGCCACGGGCATTCTCCAATCGTTTCCGGCGGCGAGCGTAGCCAGCGGGGCGCGGGGGTGCAAACGCGCCTCCCGCAGGTCTCTGCCGTCGTGGGAAAGTGACGTCAGGCCGGTGGCTCGCGTCCGAATTCCGTGCCAGATTCGGTGGATCGTCGATGGAGGGCGGAATGCTTGGCGCTCGCAGGATGCTCGTCGCGCTCGCGGCCTTCGCCGCCGCGCCGATCGTCCCGCTCGCGGCGCAGCCGGCGGCGCCGGCCCGGCCCGAGATGATGGAGAACTGCCCGGGTTTGGTGGCGCGTGCGCCGCGCGCCATTCCCGCCGCTTTCAAGCTGGCCGCGCTGCAGGGCGACCAGGTCCGCATCAGCTACGCCGGCCACTCGACCTTCCTGGTCGAGAGCCCGCGCGGGGTGAAGATCGCCACCGACTACAACGATTACGTCAAGCCGCGCGTGCTGCCGGACATCGTGACCATGAACCACGCGCACTCGACCCACTACACCGACCATCCCGACGCCGGCATCAAGCATGTGCTGCGCGGCTGGGGGCCGAGCCCGGAACAGCCGGCGCGGCATGACCTGAACGTGAGCGACGTGCGCGTGCGCAACGTGCCGACCAATATCCGCAACTGGAGCGGCGGCACCGAGCGGCACGGCAATTCGATCTTCGTGTTCGAGATCGCCAACATGTGCATCGCCCACCTCGGCCACCTGCACCACACCCTGACCCAGCAGCAGTTGAACGAGATCGGCCGGGTCGACGTGGTGATGGTGCCGGTCGACGGCGGCGTGACGCTCGATCACGACGGTATGGTCGAGGTGCTGCAGGCGCTGAAGGCGCCGCTGATAATCCCGATGCACTTCTTCAGCACCTATTCGCTGCGGCGGTTCCTCGACAAGCTTGGTGAGAAGGAGTTCCGGGTCGAGTACAACGATACCGGTTCGACCGTGGTGTCGAAGACCACATTGCCGGAGAAGCCGACGATCCGGGTCCTGCCGGGACGCTCATTTTAGCGGCACGCCGCCGCTGCCAGCCCAAATCTGTGGATAGGTTGGAACAAGAGCGGCTTTCGCCGCGTTTTGTCGTTCGATTGTTTTATCCAGTGCGAAGCGTTGCACGCGTCCGAATGCCGGCGCCGCCGTGGGCTATGGGCGCCAAGAGACGAGCAATGATTGGCCGCTGGACGACCTGGAAAACCTTTCCCGACGCCTTCCATGGCGAGCACATCGAAGCCCCGATCGGTCCGGGCGTCTACGAGGTCTGCCTCGCGGCGACCGGCGAGCAGGTGGCGTTCGGCTATTCAGCCAATGTCGCGCAGGCGCTTTCCAAGGCGGTGCCGCCGCCCAACACCCGCGGCTGGCCGTTCTTCCGCCGCGCGTCGCGCCATCGCTACCTGAGTAGCGAGCTCGAGTACCGGACCTGCTCGGCGGGCACCGCGGCCGAGGCCAGAATCGCCGCGCAGCAGATGATGGGCCAGCGCCAGGCGATGTTTCGGCGGTTCTCCGCGACGCAGCGGAACTGATCGTCAAACGTCGAGGTATCCGCTCGCCCGCCGCAGCACTTGGGCGGCGTCGGCCGCCGCGTTTCCGCGCCAGGCGACGATGTGGTCGGGCCGGATCAGCGCGAAGTCGGCCTGATAGAGATCGCGGGCCTCGTCCGCCGCCACATCCACGATCGCCAGCGGCATATTCAGCGCCGCAGCCGCTGACTCGAACGGCGATGCATCCGCAGGCTTTGCGCCTAGCCGCAGCAGCGTGAACTCGAAGCCGAACGTGTCGTAGAGCGAGCGTCCGTCGCCGAGCCATAGATGCGGCGCGCGGCCGCCGGGGCAGGCGGTTGCGACATAAGTGTTGGCGGCGTCGGGCGGCGGCGCCGTTCCGTCGGACGCGATGATCGGCGAACCGTCGTAGCGGCCGCCGAAGGTGATGCCCGGAATGTTGAACTCGGCGCGGGCGTGCGCATTGAGGTGGTCGCCCGCGACCTTGCGCGCCGCGTCGCCCGCCGCGCCCTCATCCTCGATCTCCGCAGCCGGCACGAACAACCCGACCGAATCGGCGAAGCCGCGGGCGTAGGTCGTGTTGCGCTTGGCGAGCGCCTGCCGTTCGGTCTCGTAGCTGTCGAGCAGCGCCGGTCCGCCCCAGCCCTTGATCGTGGCGGCGAGCTTCCAGCCGAGATTGACCGCGTCCTCGACCGCGGTGTTGTAGCCGAGCCCGCCGGTCGGCGTGAACAGATGCGCGGCGTCGCCGCCGAGGAAAACGCGCCCGCGCCGGAACTTGTCCGCCACCAGCGTGTAGCCGGCGCTCCAGGTGGCGCGCGAGATCACCTGCATGTCGAGCGTCGCACCGAGCGCGGTGTGGAACAGGCCCGGCGCCTGCGCGTCGGAAATATCCTCGTGGCGCTCGTGTGCGCGGAGCTGGGTGTGAAACAGAAACTCGTCACGGCCGTTGATCGCGAACAGGCACGACCGGCGATCCTTGTTGACGGTCCAGTAGGTCCAGGCGCGCGGATGCGGGATCAGGTCATAGAGCGCGCGGCTACGGAAATAGAGCGACGACATCGGACCGCCGAGGAAATCGCGCGCGGCCACGCCTTCGCCGGCCAGACTCGAGCCGAGCGACTTGCGGACAAAGCTGCGCGAGCCGTCGGCGCCGAGCGCGAAGGTTGCGCGGAACGTGCGGCGCTCGGTGCCATCGGTGCGTGCGGCTTCGATGGTCACGCCCTCGGCGTCCTCGCTCACGCCCGTCGCCTGCCAGCCGTAGCGGACCGATACGCTGTCGAGCGCCGCGGCTTCCGTCCGCAGTATGCCCTCCACGAACATCTGCGAAACCCGGTGCGGCAGCTCGGCCGCGCTCCAGGAGCCAGTCATGGTCTTGATCATGTCGGTCGCCGCCCGCGCCGAGGGCAGCTTGAAGCGGGCCAGCTCGTGGCTGGTGAAGCGGGTGAAATAGGAGATGTCGGTCGGATAATCCGCCGGCAGCCCCTGCGCGCGCAGCTGGTGGGCAAAGCCCAGCCGGCGGTAGTGCTCCATGGTGCGTGCCTGGGTGGCGTTGGCGGCGGGGAAGCGGGTGGGCGAGGTCTTCTCCTCCAGCACGATAGTCGAGATGCCGCGCCGCCCCAGTTCGATCGCCAGCACCAGCCCGCATGGCCCGGCGCCGATGATGACGACGTCGCAATCCTGCTTTGCGTTCACCGAATCCCCGCCTGCACGATCAGCCAAACGACGTTATACTAGTGGCCGGGATCAAATTGAGGAATGACACGATGAATCCAACCGTTGCGGTCGTTGCACAGGGCGCCATGGGCTCAGGCGTCGCGGGTCGCCTGGTCGAACGCGGCATGCATGTGGTGACCTCGCTCGCCGGGCGCAGCGAGGCGAGCGCCAAGCGCGCGAAGGCGGCCGGCATGATCGCGGTCTCCGACCAGGAGTGCGCGCAGGCCGACTACTTCCTAGCGATCCTGCCGCCGAGCGAGGCGCTGTCGCTCGCCACCAAGATGGCGGCGCTGATCGGACCGAGCAACAAGAAGCCGATCTACGTCGACTGCAACGCGGTGAGCCCGGAGAGCAAGATCGCGATCGGCAACGTCATCCTCAAGTCCGGCGCGCCGTTCATCGACGTCGGCATCATCGGCCTGCCGCCGACGCCGACCTCGAGCCCCTGGCTGCACGCCTCAGGGCCCGAAGCCGCGAGCCTTGCGACGCTCAATGACTTCGGTGTCAACGTCAACGTGATCGACGGCCCGGTCGGCGCCGCTTCGGCGCTGAAGATGGCCTATGCCGGCGTGACCAAGGGCGTCACCGCGCTCGGCGCCATGATGATGCTGGCGGCGCATCGCGCCGGCGTGCTCGAAGGCATGCGTGGCGAGTTCGAGCGCAGCCAGCCGGCGCTGCTGCCCTGGTTCCAGCGCGCGATTCCGGCGATGTACTCCAAGGCTTACCGCTTCAACGGCGAGATGGACGAGATCGCGGAGTATGTCAGCGAGGATCCGGCGGCGCGGAAGATGTTCGAGGCGATCAGCGAGTTCTACACCCGGTTCGCCGCCGACTACGCCGGGCCGCAGGAAGAGACCGCGGCGCTTTCGGCGTTCGTGAAGAAGAAGGACGCCTGAACGATCGCCGGCGCCATGTGCACGCAAGTCGGGATCGTCGGCGCGGGTCCGGCGGGACTGTTCCTGTCGCTCCTGCTGCAGCGCGCCGGGATCGACTGTGTCGTGCTAGAGGCGAAGAGCCGCGAGTACGTCGAAAGCCGCGTCCGCGCCGGCGTTCTGGAGCAGGGCACCGTCGATCTGATGGCCGACCTCGGCGTCGATGGCCGCTTGCGCCGCGAGTGCATGCTCGATGAGACCTTGGACATCCGGTTTTCCGGTCGGCTCATCCATCTCGATCTGCCGGCGCTCACCAACGGCAAGCTGGTCCACATCTACGGGCAGCAGGAGGTGGTGAAAGACCTGATCGCGGCGCGGCTCGCGGCCGGCGGCACGCTTCACTTCGAGGCCGAGGTCATAAGCATCGATGGCCTCACCGGCGACAAGCCGACCATCCATTTCGAGCACGATGGCAAGGATGAGACGCTGGCCTGCGACGTGATCGCCGGCTGCGACGGCTTCCACGGCGTGTGCCGGCCGGCGATCCCCGAAGGCGTGCTGACGGTCTACGACCGTGAATTCCCGTTTTCCTGGCTCGGCATCCTCTCGGAGTCCGCGCCGCTCGCCGAGATGACCTACGCCAATCACGACCGCGGCTTTGCGCTGTGCAGCCGGCGCTCGCCCAAGGTGGCGCGACTCTATGTGCAGTGTCCACCGGGCGACGAACTGGACGATTGGCCGGACGCGCGCATCTGGGACGAGCTGCACGTGCGGCTCGGCGATCCCGGCCGCACCGAGCTGCAAGAGGGGCGCATCTTCCAGAAGAATATCGCGCCGGTACGCTCGTTCGTCTCCGCGCCGATGCAATACGGCCGGCTGTTCCTGGCCGGCGACGCCTCGCACATCGTGCCGCCGACCGGCGCCAAGGGCTTGACCCTCGCGGTGGCCGACGTGCGGGTGCTGTCGCGCGCGCTGATTGAATTTTTCCGCGCCGGCGCATCGGCGCGGCTCGAGCGCTACTCGGACACCTGCCTGCGGCGCATCTGGAAGGTGGTGCGCTATTCCACTTACATGACCACGCTGCTGCACCGTCCGCCGGAGCAGACTGCGTTCGACCGCCAGATCCAGCTCGCGGAGCTGGACTACATTCTCAACTCGCGCGCGGCACAGACCACCATCGCCGAAAACTACGTCGGACTGCCGTTCGAGGAGGATTGACGGGACCAGGCTCGCTCCGCATCCTGCCCATGGTCTGGCGGCCAGGGGGAGAAACATGTCGCGACGCCGAGGCCTCGGATGTCTGTTCGCCGCGCTCGCGCTGCTTGCGCTCGGCCCGGCGCAGGCAGAGGCGCAGGACTATCCGACGCGACCGATCCGCCTGCTGATCCATACGCCCGCCGGCAGCCTGGTCGACGTGCTCGGGCGGATCATCGCGCAGGATCTCGGCGAGCGGCTGGGCCAGGGCTTCGTCGTAGACAACCGAACCGGCGCTGCGACGCAGATCGCTGTCGACACGCTGCTCCGTTCGCTGGCCGACGGCTACACGCTGATGATCAGTTCACCGGAAGCGACCATGCAGCCGTTCCTGAAGCGGAGCTATCGCTACGATCCGATCAAGGACTTTACGCCGGTTGCACTGGTCGTGACCTCGTGGACCGTGTTTGCCGTCAACCCGAAAGTGCCGGCCAACACGCTGCAGGAACTGATCGCCTACTCAAAACGCAAACCGGGCGGCGTGCGCTACGGCTCCGGTGGCATAGGCAGCGTGCTGCATATCGCCGTTGAGATGCTCAAGCTGAAATCCGGCGGCGAGTTTGTGCACGTGCCGTACCGTGGCGGCGCGCAGGCCGCGACCGACGCGATCGCCGGCCAGATCGATATGGTGTCGATGGGACTCGCGTCGACGCGGGTCGCCGCCAACGGGCAATTGCGCATCCTGGCGCAGACCGGCCCGAGCCGTCATCCGATGCTGCCCGAGGTACCGACCACGGCGGAGGCCGGGCTGCCCGACGTGCGGATGGACACCTGGTTCGGTCTGGTCGGTCCGCCCGGCATGCCGGGCGAGATCGTGACGCGCATCAACCGGGAGCTCGATGTGGTCGTGAAGCAGCCGGTATTCCAGGACAAGTTGGCCAAGCTTGGGCTCGCGGTGGACTATCGGCCGGCGGCGCAGTTTTCCTCGTTCATGGTCGACGACACCAAGAAATGGCGGGAGCTGATCCCCGCCATGGGCATTCCGGTCGTCGATTAAATCAGGCAATAAAATCGTTTCAGTTTCCGGCGTGATCGGAAGGGGCAAGACGTATGGCGAAGAAGGCGGGCAAGACGGCGCTGAAGTGGCCGAACGGCAAGAAGGTCGCCGTGTCGGTGACGGTGATGTTCGAAACCTGGCCGGACGACAGCGCGCCGAACTATTCGGTACAGACCACGCACCTCAAGAAGGGCACCGTCGATCACGCCGCCAAGGCCTGGTCCACCTACGGCGGCCGCGTGGGTGTGTGGCGGTTGATCCGCACGCTGGAACGCCTCGGCATCCCGGCCACGTTCTTCGTCAACGCCCACTGCACCGAGCAATATCCCGACGCGGTCAAGCAGATCGTCAAGTCGGGGTTCGATATCGCAGCCCACTCCTACACCCAGGACGATCTGCTCTCCTACAAGACGCTCGAAGAGCAGCAGGCCGTCATCCGCCAGAGCATCGATCTGCTGGAGGCTTGCAGCGGCAAGAAGGTCACCGGCTGGGGCAGCCCGGCGGTCGCGTTCACGCCGGAGACAGCGGGCTTCCTCAAACAGGCCGGGCTGAAGTGGACTTGCGATGTGACCTACGAAGACCTGCCGA
Source organism: Rhodoplanes serenus (assembly GCA_945893085.1). Taxonomy (GTDB): domain Bacteria; phylum Pseudomonadota; class Alphaproteobacteria; order Rhizobiales; family Xanthobacteraceae; genus Z2-YC6860. Next base: position 17,841 of record CAMDEB010000034.1, read on the forward strand.
TCAAGATCCACACGCCGCACGGTCCGCTGGCCGGCGTGCCGACCACGGACTATTCCGACAACCGCGTGTTGCGTTCCTCATCGCGCGATCTGTTCGACGTTCATCGCGGCACCTTCGACTATCTGCGTCAGAACGAAACGATCGGGCTGCAGACGCTGGTGATCCATTGCCAGTTCGGCGGCCGGCCGCTGATCACCGCCGTGCTGACGGAGCTGCTGAAATACATGGCGAAGACGCGCGACGTCTGGTTCGCGCGCCACGAGGAATTGGCCGATTGGGTGCTCAAGCAGGACGTCGACGAGCACTCCTATCAGAGCCGCTACTTTGCCCAGGCTGCCACAGCCAAGAAAAAGCGCTGAAGGAATCCCCATGCCCTACGCCACGACCAAAGACAACGTCCAGCTCTCCTACGAAGAGGCCGGCAGCGGCACGCCGATCCTGTTCATGCACGAGTTCTCCGGCGACCATCGGAGCTGGGAGCCGCAGATGCGCTACTTCTCCCGGCGCCATCGCTGCATCGCCTATCCCTCGCGCGGCTACAAACCGTCCGACGTGCCGAAATCGCCCGATGCCTATTCCTACAAGCACTGGATCAGCGACGCGATCGCGGTGCTCGACCATCTCAAGATCGACAAGGCGCATTTCGTCGGCTTGTCGATGGGCGGCTACACCGCGGCGCTGATCGGCGTGCACCACCCGCAGCGCGCATTGTCGCTCACCATCGCCGGCTGCGGCTCGGGCTCGGAGCAAGCCCACATGGAGGAGTTCCGCAGGAACGCGCGCGAGACCGCGGACGTGTTCGAGAAGGCCGGCTCCGCCGCGGTCGCCCAGGGCTACGGCATGAACGCGCCGCGCATTCCGTTCCTGGTGAAGGACCCGCGCGGCTACCAGGAGTTCTTCGAGCAGTTCGCTTCCCACGATCCGCAAGGCTCGGCCAATACGCTGCGCGGGTTCCAGGCGGCGCGTCCATCGATCTACGATTTCGAGAAGGAGCTGCGCCAAGTCACCGTGCCGACGCTGATCATGGTCGGCGACGAGGACGAGCCGTGTATCGAGCCGAGCGTGTTCCTCAAGCAATGGATGCCGGCATCGGGGCTCGCGGTGTTCCC
>CAMDEB010000035.1 GCA_945893085.1 Rhodoplanes serenus
CTCGACGATCTGATCGAAACCTGCCTGGCGTTCAAGCCGGGCCGGCTGCCTCAGGGGCCGCGCATCGCGATGGTCTGCTTCTCGGGCGGCGCCAAGGGCCTGACCCTCGACTACGCCAACGACGAAGGCGCGGAGCTGGCGCCGCTGACGGCGGAGACGCGAAAGACCCTGCTCGGCATGATCGACTCGGGCCTCGCCTCGGAAAATCCGCTCGACGCCGGTCCGAACGTCGGTGTCCAGGCCGCCAAGTTTGCCGAAATCTGCAAGGTTGTGTGCGCGGACCCGACCGTCGATCTGGCAACGGTGCAAGGCCTGCTGCCGATCGGCCCGGAGGAGCCGTTCGATCCGGCGCCGCTGCAGGGGCTGATGGCGTCCACCGACAAGCCGATCCTGGCGTTCGGCCGTATCGCCCAGAACGTCTCCGAGATCAGCCGCAAATTCCAAAGCGAGACCGGCGTGCCGTTCATCCAGGGCCTGCCCCAGACGGTGCGCGCGTTGCAGGCATTGGTCCGCTATTCATCGACGCTCCGGCGCGGCGTCGCGGCCATCGCGGAGCCGCGCGGTCATAGCGACAATCTCGAACCACGAGCATTCGGCGCGCTGCTCGCGAAAAACGGGTTGACGCCGCCGCGCAGCGCGCTGGCAAAAACGCCCGAAGAGGCGGCGGCGAAGGCCGTAGAGATCGGTTTCCCCGTGGCGGTGAAAATCGTCTCGCCCGAGGCCAGCCACAAGACCGAGGTCGGCGGCGTTACGCTGCACCTCGCCGATGAGACGGCGGTACAGATGGCAGCGCGCGCGATGGCGGCGCGGCTCGCCGCGCACGACTCCCGCGCCGTCATCGAAGGCTACCTCGTGCAGGAGATGGTCGAAGGCCTGGAAATGATCGTCGGCGTGCGCGAGGATCCGCTCTATGGCCCGTTCATGGTGGTCGGCCTCGGCGGCGTGCTGGTCGAGGTGCTGCGCGACGTCGCCATCCGCCTGCTGCCCGTCGATGAGGCCACGGCCCGCGACATGATCGGCTCGCTGCGCAGCGCGCCGCTGCTCGACCGGTTCCGCGGCCGGGCGCCGCGCGATACCGAGAGCGTGGTGCGGGCGATGGTCGGGCTCTCGGGCCTGTTCATCGATCACAGGGATTGGCTCTCGGACGTCGAGATCAACCCGATGATCGTGCTGGCGGAGGGCGAAGGCGTCCGCGCGGTGGACGTCCGGACCGTGCAGCGGCCACACGGAGTTAAGGAGTGACGAAAATGAATGACGCGCCAGGCGAGCTTTCCGGCGGCGAGCTGAACTTCGATCTCCCCGAAGAAATTCGGATGCTCAAGGAGACCGTGCGCCGGTTCGTGGACAAGGAGCTGATCCCGATCGAGCGCGAGACCCGCGTCGGTCACAAGCTCAAGCCCGAGGTCCGCACCCATTTCCGCAAGCGGGCCGAGGAGCTGGGGCTCGCCGGCTACGACGTTCCGGTCGAATACGGCGGGTTGGGATTGGGCCTGGTCGCCAAGGTCACGGTCTGGGCGGAGCTTTCCCGCACCATCGCGCTGCCGTCGCGGGCCGTCGACATCTTCGGCCCCAACGTCAGCCCGATCCTCTACCATCTCAACGACGAGCAGAAGAAGAAGTACCTGCTGCCGACGATCGCCGGCAAGCTCAACTGGTGCCTGGCGCAGACCGAGCCGGACGCCGGCGGCGATCCGGGCGGCATGCGCACCACCGCGGTCCGCCAGGGCGATCACTACGTCATCAACGGCGTCAAGCGATTCATCACCGGCGCCGATGAAGCCGACTACACGCAATTGATCGCCGCCACCGACCGGGCCAAGGGTTCACACGGCGGAATCTCCGCATTCGTCGTCGACATGAAGGCGAACGGCGTGAAGCTGGTCCGCGCCCAGGAGCTGGTGATCGACGACCGGCCGTGGGAGATCACCTTCGACAACGTCAAGGTTCCGGTCGAGGACCGCATCGGTGAGGAAGGCGCCGGATTCGCCCACGCCCAGCACTGGCTCAATGTCGGACGCATCCGCCATGGCGCTCGCGGCATGGGCGTGATCGAACGCTGCCTCGAGCTCGGCGCCGCTTACGCGAAACAGCGCGTCACGTTCGGAAAACCGCTCGCTGAACGCCAAGCCATCCAATGGATGCTGACCGACAGCTTCATGGAGCTGCACCAGCTCCGGTTGATGGTCTATGACGCCGCGTGGAAGTACGATCAGGGCCGGGACATCCGCACGGAGGCCTACATGGCCAAGATCTTCGGCGACACCCAGTCATTCGTGGCCGCCGACCGCTGCATGGAAATCCACGGCGGCATGGGGCTCGCGACCGAACTGCCGATCGAGAAATTCTGGAGAGACCAGCGCAGCATGATGATCACCGAAGGCCCGATCGAGATTCTCAAGATGACGCTCGCGCGGCACGTTCTGCGCACCTACGGATAACGACGCCCCTATCATCAACATACATCGGAGGACAAACCCTATGGCCGAATACAAATACGAAAACGTGAAGGTTAGAATTCGCGACGGTATTGCTTGGGTCGCGCTCAACCGTCCGGACAAGCGCAACGCAATGAGCCCGCAACTCCATTACGACATGGATGACGCGCTCTTCCGCCTCGAGGTCGATGACGACGTCAAGGTGGTCGTGGTCACCGGCGAAGGCGGCAACTTCAGCGCCGGCCAGGACCTGAAGAAATTCTTCCGCGAGCTGGAGAAGAACCCCGGCGAGCGCAAGAAAGCGGCTGCCGCGGCCAACCGCTGGCGCTGGGAGCGGCTCTACAACTACGACAAGCCGACCATCGCAATGGTGCACGGCTTCTGCGTCGGCGGCGCGTTCATGCAGCTCCTGGCCTGCGATTTCGCGATCGCCGCCGAGAATGCGACGTTCTCGCTCTCCGAGGTGAACTGGGGCATCCTGCCCGGCGCGCTGGTCTCGAAGGCGGTGATCGACACGGTGCTGCCACGCCACGCGCTGTACTACGCCTGCCTCGGCGATGCATTCGACGGCAAGGAAGCGGCGCGCATCGGCATGATCAACTACGCCGTCCCGCTCAAAAAACTGGAGGACGCGGTCACCGATCTCGCCGAACGGCTGATGAAAAAGAGCCCGGCCGTGCTGCGCGCGACCAAGCAGTGCATCCGCCACGTCCGCACCATGGACGTGCCGCAGGCCTACGAATACCTCGCCGCCAAGGGCCAGGCGATCAAGGCTGCCGACAAGGAGGATTCCTACAACACCGGCTTGCGGCAGTTCCTCGACGAGAAGGGCTACAAGCCGACGTTCGAGCCGTTCAAGCTCGGAACCATGCTGACCGATCAGCGGCCGGCGAAAAAATAGCGGCATGCCCGATGCGCGCTTCGGTCGCACAGCGGCCGCGGCCCCGCACCGGTCCATCGCTGGAAAAGGCTCATCCACCGCGAGCCGGCGCGCTTGCGGTGGAAATCGACGGAGCTCCCTCGCCTTGGAAATAGACCAGGGGCCGGATACTCTGACATCAATCAGACGCCGCAAAGAGCGTCGGATCTCACGGGAGGATGTTCATGACTCGCAAGATGCTGATCGCCGCCGGCCTGGTCGCGCTGGTCGCCGCCATTCCCGGACCCGCCATGTCCCAATTCTACAAGGGCAAGACGGTCACGATGATCATCAACTATCCCGCCGGCGGTCCGACCGACATCGAGGGGCGGATCATCGCGCAGCACCTGGCGTCTCACATCCCCGGCAAGCCCACGGTCATCGTCAAGAACATGGGTGGCGCCGGCGGCATGATCGGCAGCAACTACCTGGGCGAGATCGCCAAGCCCGACGGCGAGACGTTCGGCTTCTTCACCTGGAACCCGGTCGCCGAACTGCTCGGCGATCCCGGAATGCGCGTTCGCTTTTCCGATTTCACCCTGCTCGCCGGCGTCGAGAATCCGGTGGTGGTCTATATGCGCAAAGACACGCCGCCCGGTATCAACGCAGCAACCGACATCATGAAGACCAAGGAGTTCAAGGCGCTCTCGCTCGACTCCCACAACACCAACACGATTCAGCAGGCGCTGTCGCTCGACATACTGGGGGTGAAGTTCAAGGCGGTCACCGGCTATCGCGGCCTCAAGGAGGTCGAAACCGCCATCCTGCAGAACGAGGGTCAGTTGGCGAACTCGTCGCTGCCCGGCTGGCGCGCCTCGATCGAGCCTACCATGGCCAAGCAGGGCATCGTGCTGCCGCTGTGGCAGGTTGCTCCGCCCGGCAAGGGCGGCACTCATCCGCGCAGTGTCGCCGTGCCGGAACTGCCGACCTTCGAGGAGTTCTACGGCATGCTCAACGGCGGCAAGAAGCCGTCCGGGATTGCCTATGAGGCCATGCGCTCCGCGATCGACGCGCAGACTGCGGTGTTCCGAACCTTCTTCATGCCGCCGAAAGCAAACAAGGAGGCGGTGACCATCATGCGCGCGGCCATCAATGATCTATGGAAGAACAAACAATTCATCAGCGACTATGCGAAGGTGGTCAAATCCGATCCCGTCCTGGTCTCCGGTGAGGATGGCGAGCAGATCATGACCGGGCTGGCCAAGGTCAAACCCGAGATCAAGACCTTCCTTCGCGACTACGGCAATCAACTGGTCAAGAAATAGACTTGGTTGGAAATCGATTTTTGGCGTGAGGCGGTGGCTTAACCGTCGTTTGGCCGATGCGTTCCGAACGGAAACGCATCGGCAGCGGCAACGGATTTTCGATTGATGCTTGAAGCCGCCGTCGCCGGATTGATCGCCGCGGTCCAATGGCCGGCTGTCGGCTACCTGTTTCTCGGCATCGCGCTCGGCATCTACTTCGGCGCCGTCCCCGGCCTTTCGGGGCTCACGGGCATGGCAATCCTCCTGCCCTTCACCTTCGGGATGGACCCGGTCTCGGCATTCTCCTTTCTGCTCGGCATGTACGCCGTCACCACCACGAGCGACAGCATCACCGCGATCCTGATCGGCGTGCCGGCGGGAGCCGCGGCCCAGGCGACCGTGCTCGACGGCTATCCGATGGCCAAACGCGGCGAAGCAGCGCGCGCGTTCGGCGCCGCGTTCACCTGTTCGGCGATCGGCGGCGTGCTCGGCGGGCTGTTCATGGGCCTTTCGATTCCGATCGTTCAGCCGCTGGTTCTGTCCTTCGCCAAGCCCGAGTTCTTCATGCTCGGGCTGCTCGGCCTGTGCATGGTCGGCTCCCTGAGCGGGCGTTCGGTGCTCAAGGGCATGACCGTTGCCGGGCTCGGTCTGCTGATGTCGCAGGTCGGCTACGCCGAGCAGATCGCCATTCCGCGCTACTGGATGAACACCACCTACCTGCTCGACGGATTGCCGCTGGTGCCGGTGGTGCTCGGCCTGTTTTCGCTGCCGGAGCTGGTCTCGCTCGCCGTGTCCAACCGCTCGATCTCGGACGTGCCGCGCGAGAAGATCTCCGGCGGCAGCGGCATCTGGCTCGGCGTGAAGGACTGCTTCATCCACTGGTGGCTGCTGCTGCGCAGCGCGGTGATCGGCATGTATATCGGCATCCTGCCGGCGCTGGGTCCGACCATCGCCGATTGGGTCGCCTATGGGCATGCGGTGCAGAGCGCCAAGGACAAGTCGCAGTTCGGCAAGGGCGACGTGCGCGGCGTCATCGCGCCGGAGACCGCGAACAACTCGGTGAAGGGCGGCGATCTGGTTCCGACGGTCGCCTTCGGCATTCCCGGCAGCGCCGGCATGGCGATCCTGCTTGGCGCGTTCCTGATCCAGGGCCTCACCCCCGGACCGGAGATGCTCACGACCAAGCTGCACATCACCTTCAGCATGATGTGGACGCTGATCTTCGCCAACATCATCGGCGCCGCGCTGCTGATGGCCTGGACCAATCAGCTCCAGAAGATCATCTTCGTTCCCGCCAATCTGATCCTGCCCGGCATCACGTTTTTCGTGCTGATCGGCGCCTGGACCGCCGGCAACAACATCGGCGACTGGATCACGCTCATCGTGTTCGGGGTGATCGGGCTGGTGATGAAGAAGGCCGGCTGGCCGCGGGCGCCGCTGATCCTTGGATTCATCCTCGGCCGGATCATGGAGAATTCGCTGCATATCAGCATGGCGGCCTATGGCATGAGCTGGATCTTCCGGCCGATCTGCATCGCCATCGCCATCGGCATCGTGGTCACGCTGGCTTATGCCGTGCGCTCGCACATGAAGATGCGGACGGACAAGTCCACGGTGGACGTTACCGATGCGGAGAGCGCCGACACCAAGCTGTCGCTCGGCTTCGCCGTCGCGGTTTGCCTGGTGCTCGCCTATGCGATCGTCGCTTCCTTCGCATGGCCGCCGACCGTGCGGCTGTTTCCGCTGGCGTTCAGCACGCCTGCGATCATCCTGGCGGCATTTGCGGTGTTTTTCGACTGGCGTTCGATCCGGCTTGCCGGTGTCGGCGGCACGGCGGCAGCGGCCGGAACGTTCGGCCTCGGCAGCCTGTCGCAGGAGTGGCGGCGGACCTTCCACTTCTTCGCCTGGCTGCTCGGCGTCATCGGCGTGACCATGCTGTTCGGCCAGCACGTCGCCCTGCCGGTGTTCATCGCGCTCTATCTGATGGTGTGGGGCAAGTACCGTTGGCCGCTGGCGCTGGGCTATGCCGCAGCCGGGCTCGTGGTGCTGGTGGTGCTGTTCGACTACATGTCGCCGACCATCTGGTATCCCGCACTCCTGCTGCCGTAACGAACGAACTCCATGAAAGACACCCTCAAACCCGGTTTGACCGTCACGCAACGCCTGCGGGTCGATTCCGCGCGAACCATCGGCTTTATGGGCGACGAAGGTAGGGTCTATTCGACGCCGTCGATGATCCGCGACATGGAACAGACCTGCCGCAAGCTCCTGCTCGAACATCTCGACGACGGTCAGGATTCCGTCGGCGTCAAGATCGATGTCAGCCACGTCGCGGCGTGCCCGCTCGACACCGATGTCGAGGTCACGGCGACGATCACCGAAGTCGATCGCCGCCGCGTGACCTTCGCCGTTTCGACGCGCGATCCGATCGAGGAAATCGGGCGTGGCACGCAGGTCCGCTTCATCACCGACAAGGCGGAATCGCGAAAACGCGTCGCCGCGAAAATCGCCAAGCTGAAAGAGCTCGCCGGCCGCTAGTCCTATTTGCCGGCGCCGCCCGGCACGTGCACCCACAGGTCGACCATCACTCGCGCACCCGGCACCGTGAGCCAGGCGCACTCGATCGGCGACAGCGGCAGCGGCGCGCCGTCCATAGTCTCGTTCCAGACTTCGAGCGTGGCCGGCAGATCGGCGAGATCGGTGTGGAACTGCTGGATGCGCACCGCGTTGCGGAGCGAGGTGCCGGCACTCCGGCAGATCGCTTCCGCCTGGCGGATGATCGAGCGCAGCTCGGCCTTGACCGGGATGCCGTAGAACGGCTGGCGCGGATCGACGCGCGCCTCCTCGATCAATCGCCCGCCTTCGAGCGCCATCAGGCCCGACAGGAACAACAGGTCGCCGCATTTGACCGCGGATACGTAGCCGTCGAACAGCGGCGGCTGCGGACCGCGGATCACTTCCTTCTTGGTCTTGCCTTTGGTCGCCAGCGAAATCGTATTGATCTCGATCCGCAGGGCGTTGATGGCGAAGCCGGGCTGCGCCGTCGCGATGATCGTGGTCGCCGGCGGAGTCTTGAAGTGCGAGAGCCAGACCTCGTTGAAGCCGGGCACGTCCTCGCGGTCGCTCAGATAGATTTGCGCCTTGACCACGCTGTCGAGGCTCGCGCCGGCGCCTTCGAGCGACGCCTTAAGCTTCTTCTTGATGATGAAATCGGTTTCCAGCTTGATCGGCCATTGCCGCCACAGCGCGCGCGGGTGGCGCACCTCGGGATCGAGCGGGCCCTCGCCCTCCTTGCGCGCCTCCGAGGTCTGTCCCGGCACGAAGCGGAAATCCCCGGCGCTCAATGCGGGGCTGTAGCCCGAAACGGCGGAAATCTTGTAGCTCGGGCTGAACGTCTCGTGCTTGACCGTCAGCCCGGCGCCCGGCACCGCCGCCATCACCTGGATTTCGATGGTCTGCCCGGTGCGCGAGAAGCGCTGGTGCAGATTTGACGTGGATGGTGGAATCTTCGAGCCGAACACCTCGTGCCGCACCTCGTGATACGGGTGCATCGCCCGCTCGGTGGTGTAGTACTGATCGACGCGCACCACGTCCTTCATCTTGGCGCCGACCTCGCCGAGCACCTCCTGCACGTTGCGATAGGTGCGCCGCGCCTCGCGCTTGTGCTGGGACTCGCCGTTGAGCGGGCGGTCGGCGGAAACGACATCCGGCGCCAGGCCGTTGACGTAGTCGGTGCCGCTCTGGCCGGTGGCGAACACCCAGCGGCCGGCGCGCATGCCCCGGGCCAGCCGCGCGTTGCTGTGCGGGATTGCAACCGGGAGGAGCGGCTCGACCGAAATCCGCGCTGCGGCGGACGTCCTCCCCTGCTTGCCGCCCGATGAAGCCTTCGCAGAAACCGGCCGTTTCATAGTCGTTTTCCCATTTTCCTCATGCGGCCGTATCGAGCCGCTACCCGACGCCATCGTGCTGACAGGACACGATCCACGCAAGCGGCATACGCCGGCTGGCGCGATCGCGTGCAAATGCCGCCCACCCCGCACAATGGCTGTGCTTGACATGACGATTGCGGATTCTCGACACTCGCGTGACCTCACGAGTGCAACAGATCGGCCCCCCCGGAGGGCCAACGCCATGCTGAGTGCGCAGTTCCAGCGTCCAGTGGTTGCGGCCAGTCCAGCCAGCCGCCCCTTGAACAAGGAACCAAGCGCGCGCTGAGCCCGGCTAGTTGGGTCGGCTACCAGACCCGGCCGAAGCTTTCGGTCGCCGTCTGCGCATAGACGTTGCCGGTCCGGCGGGCAACCTGTTTGGATTTCTGTTTCTTCGTTGATTTATTGATCGTCGGTTTCTTTTGGGCCGAAAGCAAAATCGGCGCGGCTGAAGCGGCCTCGCTCGAAGCCATGGCTGCAACCTCCGGCAGCGGAACCTCTCGCACCGTCAGAATCTGTGCCCCAGGATCGGGACGCTTCGGCGGCGCGATGCCCGCAAAGCTCGTGCCCAATGGCATCGGACCCGGAGGTCCGAGCTTTGCATCGGCGAAAAAGAGCAAGCCGAGCAGCACCGAACCCACGATTGCGAAGTACGCCACATAGTGCATCAGGAGTTCCCCGCCTCAGGACGAAGGACTCCGGCAAAGTTCCGGAAGCCTCGTCAGAGGTTCGACACTCCTCAACGCGCGACAAAACAGCGGGTTCCTATGAAACTTTGGAACCAGAGAATGCCGATCGAGTTTCAACAACACTACGCTTCCACCCCCCAATGGAGAAACACCCATGAACTCGAAATATCTGCTCGGCGGTTTGTTGGCCGCTACCATGCTTGCCGCCCCGGCGTTCGCTCAGACGGCTCCGGCACCCAGCCAGGCGCCAGCCGCGGCCCCGAGGGCCGCCGTCACCGCTCCCGCGCCCGCTCTGTCGCAGACCGGACAGTGGCGCGCGTCCAAGCTCGTCGGCCTCAACGTCTACAACGAGCAGAACGAGAAGCTCGGCGACATCAGCGAAATCCTGCTCGACCAGTCCGGCAAGGTGCAAGGCGTGGTGATCGGCGTTGGCGGCTTCCTCGGGTTGGGCCAGCACGACATCCTGGTGACCTTCGACAAGCTCAAGTGGGTCAACGAGCCGCTCCGCACGTCGGCGGCGTCGCCTGCCACGACCACGGCACCCGCCACGACCGCGACGGGCGCTGCTCAGAACTCCAGCATGCCGGCTCGCCCGGCCCGCGTTACAACGGAGAAGTGGTATCCGGATCATGCGATCCTGAGCGGGACCAAGGACCAGCTCAAGGCGATGCCGGCGTTCAAGTATAACTAACCGCCGCACGCACGAAAAAATAAGCCCCAGCGCTCGCGAGCGCTGGGGCTTATTGCTGCTCATCGGACCCGCACCAAAGAGAAACCCGGCCCTCATTGGAACCGGGTTTCTCGTTCCCTCTGCGCAGTTCCCTCAGCGCAAACGGTCTGCCACAGGACGCAGTCGTTCGACTTCTCTTCCCATTGAGACCAGGGAAGGGATAACGCGCGGCGGACAATGGAGTTTCCCCTTCTTGCGCGCGAATGTCCTCCAAAACGAAAAGTCCGGCGCAGGCCGGACCTTTCGCTTCAGAACCGGCATATTCGCGGGTTCCTGAGCCGGACCGCCGTTAACCATAGCCAACGATGCCGGGAAACCAACGGCGCTTGAGTTGGTTACAATCGCGGATGCGGCGCGCCTCTGGGGATAGAGCGTGCTCAAGCGGGACGATACCGAAAACCATCCGATAGCGCTGTGGCGCCGGGCCATCGTCGTTGCGAGGATCAAGCTCGCGTCGGACGATCTCACGCCTGCCGAACAGCACGAGCTCTGGCAGAGCATCGATTGCCGCGAATGGTTCATCAAGATCGTCGCGTCGGACTACGCCGCCGAGCTCGAACAGATCGATCGCGACATCGAAGCGGCGCTTCGAACGAAAAAGACCGTTCCAACGGCTTGTCCGCAAATGGTCGACCTTGGAGGCGGCGGAGAAGGCCGACCGCGCGATCAAGAATAGCCATCCGGTCGTCAAGGTGTCGATCTACGATTCCGCAGAGAGCACCAACATCCCGGTCGGATAGCGACGCGCCGCCCAATCAACAGGCCGGCACCGCTCCCACGACAGACCAAGGCGCTATCGCGAAGCCGCGTAATGCGCGAGTGCGGTCAGGTCGGCATCCGAGAGCCCCGCGACGGCGCCGTTCATGAGTGTGTCGGAGCCGGAGCGCTTGCTGTCGCGGAATTCTTTCAGCGCCTGGATCAGGTAATCGACCCGCTGTTTTGCCAAGCGCGGAATCTGCTGCTGCCCTGCGAGGGTCGGCAGATGACAGGATACGCAGTTTCGCTGTTTGGCAAGCACTGCGCCGCGCCTGACCAGCGACGCATCGATCGGCTCGCCGCTCGGCTTGGGCGGAAGCTTGGCGAAATGTTTCGCCAGCGCGTCCATCTCGTCGTCCTTCATGTCTTTGACGATCGCCTCCATCGTTTCGACCTTGCGCACGCCCTCGCGCATCAGGATCAACTGGACCAACACGCGGAATTCCGGCTGGCCGGCGAGCGACGGGATTTTCTCGATGCGCGAGCTGCCGTCCTCGCCATGGCAGGAGGCGCAGAGTTGGATACGCTCGGCGAGCGAGACATTCTGCGCGAATGCGGAGCCAGCGCAAAAGACGGCGGCCGCAAGCCCAAGGACCAGCGACCGCCGCCATCTCATTGCAAATCGCATCACCAAGCCCTTACCGACCAGCGCTCTTCGCCTGGTAGGTGATGCGATACACAGCGCCGTTCTGCTCATCCGACACCAGCAGCGAGCCGTCCTTCATCTGATGGACGTAGGTCGGCCGGCCGTGGAACGTGTTGGCCTTCTCGTCGAGCAGCCCGGTCAAGAACGGCTCGATCTTGGCCTTGCCGCCCGAGATCCGGGCAACCGCCACGTCGTAGCCGAACTTCTGCTCCCGGTTCCATGAGCCACGCCGCGCGATGAAGGCGACGTTCTGGTAGCTCTTGGGAAACATGCCGCCGGTGTAGAACTTGATGCCGAGCCCCGCGGAGTGCGGTCCCGTCAAAGCGGCGGGCAGCGTCACCCCGGCGCAGGCGTTCGGCTTCTTGACGTCCGGATCGGGGATGCCGTTGGCGTGGCAGTACGGGAAGCCGTAGAAGGCGCCCTCCTGGCCCTTGGCCACACGGTTGAGCTCGTCTTCTGGTCCCGCATTGCCGGCCCAGTCGCGACCGTTGTCGGTGAACCACAGCTCCTTGGTGACCGGATGCCAGTCGAAGCCGACCGTGTTGCGGATGCCGCGCGCGACGATCTCCATGCCGGTGCCGTCCGCATTGTAGCGGCGGATCTGGCCGTGAATGCCCGGATTGATCTCGCAGATGTTGCAGTTGGCGCCGACCTGCACATAAAGCTTCCCGTCCGGCCCGAAGTCCGCATACTTCCAATTGTGATGAACTGTGTCCGGCAGGTTGAACTTGTCGGTCAGCTCGACGCCCGCGCCGGGATTGTCGAGCTTGTCTTCGATGTTGTCGTAGCGAAACACCCTGTTGATCGCGAGCACGTAGAGCGCGCCATCCTTGATGGCGAGGCCGTTGGGCTGGGTCAGGCCCTGCAGCAGCACCTTGGCTTCACGCTTGCCGTCCTTGTTGGTGATCGCATAGACGCGGCCCAGTTGGCGTGTGCCCATGAAGATCGTGCCCTTCGGACCTTCGACCATCGTGCGCGCGGCGGGATGACCGCTGGACCAGACTTCCGCCTTGAAACCGGCCGGCAGCTTAATCTTGTCGAGCGGCAGTTTGTCGGCCGGCGTAACGGTCGGCGGAGTCGCATGGGGCTTGAGGCCTGTATCCTGTTTGCTGGTGGCGGGATTCGACTTGTCGATCGGGCTGAAGCCCGCCTGGCCGAACGCCGACGACCCAACCGCGGCCGTGAGCGCAAAGGCACCGGCAACAAGCAAGACGCGCCGGCACAGCGTTGTGTTGAACATGCATTACTCCCTGATGCGGAAGCCTTCGACCCGGCGCTGTAACAGGCAATTGACCGATGCCGGCTGGGCTTCCTTGCGGCATAGTGTCCGAATTTATCCGCCCGCGCGCAATCGGGATTTTGCGGGGTCCGCCTGTCAAACGCACGCAGGCCCGGTGCGCGGCGCATCATTTCCGTGACGCGCCCCGCCCGGCTTATGCGATGCGGTCAGCGCAAAGCCACGCGCTCCTTGCCATAGCTGATGCGCCAGACTGCGCCGGCGTAATCGTCGGACACCAGGAGCGAGCCGTCCGGCATCTGCAGCACGTCGACCGGCCGGCCGCTGTACTGGTTGTTCTCGAGGAAGCCGGTGAGGAACGGCGCCTGGGATTTCACGGTGCCGTCCTTGTTCAGCTTCACCACCACCACGTCGCCGCCAATCTTCTTGGTGCGATTCCAGGACCCGTGGCGCGCCATGAAGATCGCGTTGCGGTACTCCTTGGGGAACATGCTGCCGGTGTAGAAGCGCATGCCGAGCACCGCCGAGTGCGGCCCCATCAGCGCGACCGGCTTCTCGAACTCCTCACACGAGCGTCCCCAGCCCACGTCGCGGTCGGTGTGAGTGCCGTTGTGGCAGTAGGGGAAGCCGAAGTGCTGACCGGGCTTGGTGACGCGATTGAGCTCATCCTCCGGGAGGTCCTCCGACAGCCAGTCACGGCCGTGCTCGGTGAAGTAGAATTCCTTCGACACCGGATGCCAGTCGAAGCCGACCGAGTTGCGTACGCCGCGGGCGTAGATGTCCGCACCGCTGCCGTCGAGGTTGAGCCGGCGGATTTGCGCGTTGGTGGCCGGCGGCTCGCAGATGTTACAGGGCGCGCCAACGTTGATGTAGAGCTTGCCGTCGGGACCAATGCCGATGTAGCGCCAGCCGTGCGAGGCGTGGTTCGGTAAATCGCTGTAGACCGCAACAGGCTTGCCCGGATTGGCGAGGTTGTCCTCGACCTTTTCGAGCTTGGAGATTCTGGTGCCTTCCGCGATGTAAAGCGTGCCGTCCTTGAAGGCCAAGCCGTTCGGCCGATCCAGCCCCGAGGCGATCACTTTCACCTCGCGCTTTCCGCCTTTGTCGGTGATGGCGTAAACCTTGTCGAGCACACGGTTGCTGACGAAGACCGTGCCCTTGTCGCCCAGGCGCAGCGTGCGCGCGTTCGGAATGCCGCTGGCATAGACCTCGACCTTGAAGCCTTTCGGCAACTTGAGCTTCGCGGTCGGCAGCTTATCCGGCTCGGTTGCGGACGCCGGCGGCGCAACACCGCGTAGCTGCTGGCTGACTTCGGCGTTGGGGATGTCAGGACGGTTGGGCACCGTGGTGGGCGCCGGCTGCCAGATCGGCAACGGCGGCGCGCCCGACGGCGGCATCTGCGGCATCTGTTGGGCCAGCGCCGGAATGGCGGCGAGCAATCCGGCCACGGTCCCGGCAAGCATCAAGCTCAAACGTGACGTCATGGTGATCCTCCCTGCATTTCCAGTTTTGCCGAATTTTCTACCTTTTCGGGGTCCAGAACAATCGGAAGGCGAACACATTAGCGCCGATAGGCGTAGGCCAGGTCCTCCTGCACTTCGGCAAGCTCGGCCACGAGCCCATGGTTGGGCGAGAGATGGCACACCGGATCGGTCGCGCGGGCGTCGCCGGTGAGCAGGAAGGCCTGGCAACGGCAGCCGCCAAAATCGATTTCGCGCCGGTCGCAACTGGCGCAAGGCTCCGGCAGGAACGCGGTGCCGCGGAACGCATTGAAAGCCGGCGACGAAGTCCAGATGTCTTCGAGCGAATGATCGCGGACGTTCCAGAACTCCAGGTCCGGGATCGACTCGGCGGCGTGGCACGGCAGCACCTTGCCGGACGGGGTGACATTGAGCGAGCGCCGGCCCCAGCCGCCGACGCAAGGCTTTGGAAAGCGCGCGTGATAATCCGGCACCACCGCGTCGATCACGATCTTGCCCTTGTGACGCAGCCGCAGCTCTTCGACCTCCGCAGCGGCGCGCTCGACCTGCTCGCGGGTCGGCATCAGCGCGGCACGGTTCTTCAATGCCCAGCCGTAATACTGCACATGCGCGATTTCGATCCGGCTCGCCTTCAGCGCCAGTGCGAGATCGACCATCGCGCCGATGCGTTCGATGTTGGCGCGATGGACCACGAGATTGACGGTCAGCATCAATCCAAGCCGCACCGCTTCGGCCGCGAGCGCGTGCTTGCGCTGAAACCCGCCCTTGTATCCGGCGATATGGTCGGCCGACACCGCGTCCGCATCCTGGATCGACACCTGGACGTGGTCGAGGCCGGCCTCCCACAGGTCGCGCATGGTGCGCGTGGTAATGCCGACCCCCGAAGTGATGAGGTTGGTGTAAAGACCGGCGTCGCGCGCGCCGGACGCGATCTCGACAAGATCGCGCCGCGCACCCGGCTCGCCGCCCGACAGATGCACCTGGAGTACGCCGAGGCCCGCCGCCTCCTTGAACACCCGCATCCAGGTCGCGGTGTCGAGCTCGTCCGCGCGCTTGTCGAGCGCAAGCGGATTCGAGCAATAGGGGCAGCCGAGCGGGCAGCGATGCGTCAGCTCGGCCAGCAGCCCGAGCGGCTTGTGCAAGGTAGTGGCGTCAGAATTTGCCACGGGGCGCTGACCTCTCGTTCGTCATGCCCGGCCTTGTGCCGGGCATCCACGCCTTTCTTATCATCGCCAAGACGTGGATGGCATGGAAGTCGGGCTCGCCCGACTTCCACTTGGAGTTATCGCAAGTCGGGTAAACCCGACTTGCGGTCAAGCCCGGCCATGACGCGGATGGACTCGTATCACAGCTCTAAGAGTTTCTTTTCAACCAATCCTGCGAGCAGTTTGCTCACATCGGCAAGAACCAGATCGCGCGGCGCATTGAAGGTCTTCGCCAGGTCGTCGACGATGGCCGCGAACGTCGCCTCGCCGGTGCAACGCTTGAGAATCTCAGTGGCGATGGCGTCGGCCTTGAAAATGCGCTCCGGCGCCAGCAGCACCCACCCGCCCTGCGCCTCGTTGTGCGTCAGCCGCGCGGCAGCCGCGGGCGCGCATCGGGCGCGATCGTCTCGTTCTCGGCCACGGAACCTCTCAAAGCTGCACAGGACGTTATACGACATCCGGATCGAAAGCGCCGGGCGGTATGTCCTTGGGATCGACATAGGCGTGATGCAGCGCGTCGCACATCGCCCATAACACTGAACACTTGAATTCAAGCGCGGCGAGAACCGTCTGCTGTTGCACCGCCGTGCGGGCGTGCTCTTTGACATAGTTGAGCGCGAAATCGGCATCGCGCGCGGCCTGCGGCGGCCGCTGGTCGAAATAGGCCAAGGCTTCGCGGGTGACGAAGCTGTAGCCGGCCAGCATCCCATCCATTCGTTCGCTGATGATCTGCGGCGAGAACATTTCGGTGAGCGACGAGGCGATGGCTTCCAGCAATGTCTTCTCGCGCACGAAGCGCACATAGGCGTCGACCGCAAAGCGCGTCGCCGGCAACAGCCCGCGCAGCGATGTGACGTAGTCGCGGTCGAGGCCCAGCCCCTCGGTCAGGCGGAGCCAGCGCGCGATGCCGCCGTCGCCGTCGCGCTCGCCGTCGTGGTCGACCAGGCGCGAGCGCCACTCGCGCCGCACGGCGGAGTCCTCGCAACGCGCGATCAGGCTCGCGTCCTTGATCGGGATCATCGCCTGGTAGTAGTAGCGGTTGACCGCCCAGGCCTGGACCTGGCCCTTGGTGCATTTCCCGCCGTGCAGCAGCTCGTGGAACGGATGCAGCCGGTGATAGCGCCGCGCGCCGATATCGCGCAGCGCGGCCTCGAGTTGGTCCGGCGCAAGCAGCGTCACAGCACGATCTCCAGGCCGTCCGCCGCGACCTCCCAGCCGGCATCGGTCACGCGGAGCCGTTCGGGCGAGCCATCGATCAGGATCGGATTGGTGTTGTTGATGTGCACGAAGATGCGCCGCGCCGGCAATCCTTCCAATGCCGCGATCGAGCCGTCCGAGCCGTCGATCGGCATGTGCCCCATGCGCCGGCCGGTTTTCGAGCCGGTGCCGCTGCGGATCATCTCGTCGTCGCTGAACAGCGTGCCGTCGAACAGGACGACGTCCGCGCGCGACAGCCGCTGCTTCAACGCCGGCGTGACCGCCGCCGCGCCCGGCACGTAGGCGAGCCTCGCGTTGCCGTCGGATATCTCGACGCCGACGTTGGCCGCGCTCTCGCTCGCGGTGTCGGGGTCCTCGCCTTCGAGGTAGAGCGGCAGCTTGCCCGGCACGATGAACAGCTCGGCCTCGACGCCGGAGCCGAGCGCGAAGCGCTCGCCGGGCACGATCGCCCGGCGCGAGACGACGTCCGGCGCGAGCACGCCGAACATCGGGTTTTGAGCAACGGCAGCTAGCGTCGAGGCGGTGGCGAGCAAGGTGAATGAGCAGCGCTCACGCAGGCTGAGCAGACCCGAGATCTGGTCGATCTCGGCGCCGGTGAGCAAAACGGAGTCGATCGGACTGCCGCGCCTATCGCGCGGATGCAGAGGCTTGGTCGATTGAATTTGATGCCGCAAATCAGGCGACGCGTTGAGCAGGGTCCAGCGTTGGCCATCGCCGGAGACCGCGAGACCGGCCTGGGTGCGCTTGAGCACGCGCGAGTCGCCGACCCATGCCAGACGGCACACGTCGCAGTTACAGTTCCATTGCGGAAAGCCGCCTCCCGCCGCCGCACCGAGCACGAGGGCGGTGAGAGCCATCAGGCAAGCGTGAGCAAGATCAGAATTCGGCCGGCAGATAGCCGTTGATCTCGAGGCCGATGCAGATCTCGATGAGCGTCGGAGTGGTCCAAACCATGGCGATTCCTCTCAAATCCGGAACTTGCAAACCCAACACGCAATACTCGCAACTCGTTGCACCCGCACGGAAGCTTAATTCAGGCCCGAACCGGGCGCAAGCAGCCCGATAGCGCCCCGAACCGCCCTCATTGCGCCGCTTTGAGCCCCAGGAGCTTGCCGACGGCGGCGGCTTGGTTGCGTTGCACATCGATGGCGGCGCTGAACTCCTGTGCCGTACCGGGATTGACCACCTGCCCGGTGGCCGTAAGGCGCGTCACAATCGATGGCTCTTTGAGCACCTCGCCGACATCGGCGGCGATGCGATCACGCACCTCCTTCGACAGGCTCCGCGACCCGAACAGGCCGACCAGACCCTCGATCTGAAGGTCCGGAAAGCCGGCCTCGGCGGCTGCCGGGACGTCCGGCGCAAACGACGCACGTTCACGCGCGGTGATTGCCAGGATCTTCACTTTCCCCGCTTGGACGCGGGGCCGGACGATGGCGTAGGCCGACATCATCAGCTGGATACGGCCCTCGGCCAGATCGTTCGCGGCCTGCACCGTGTCACGGTAAGGCACCTTTGCGATGTCCAGGTTCTGCTTCTTCTGGAAGCCTTCGAACATAAAATCGAAGAAGCCGGTGATGGTCGCCCAGTTGAGCTGGCCGGGCTGCGCACGCGCGGTCGCCACCAGATCGGCGAGCGAGTTGATCGGCGAGGACGACGGCACCACAATGGCGACGATCGTATTTGTGACTCGTACGATCGGCACCAGATCGCGCGGATCGTAAGGCATCTTCTCCTGTTTCCAGGGATGGTGGGTGAACGAGGACGTGGGCGACATCAGCAGGGTGTGGTCGTCCTGCGCCCCGGTGAACGCCGTCAGCGCAACGACACCGTCGCCGCCGGGGCGATTTTCGATCACCACCGACTGACCCCAGC
>CAMDEB010000036.1 GCA_945893085.1 Rhodoplanes serenus
GACCAGCGCCCGGACCTGATCTGGTTCGACGGCAAGCTCCTGCCCACGCCCGACGCCAAGATCAACGTCCTCACCCACGGCCTGCATTACGCCAGCGCCGTGTTCGAAGGCGAGCGCGCCTATGGCGGCGAGATCTTCAAGGGCACCGAGCACAGCGAGCGGTTGAAGCGGTCCGCCAACGTGCTGGACTTCGAGATTCCCTATTCGGTCGCCGAGATCGACGCCGCCAAGCGGCTGGTGCTGGAGAAGAACGGCCAGAAGGACGCCTATGTCCGCCCGATCGCCTGGCGCGGCTCCGAGCAACTCGGCGTCTCGGCGCAGCAGAACGTCATCCATCTCGCGATCGCGACCTGGGAATGGCCGAGCTATTTCGATCCGGCGCAGCGGCTCAAGGGCATCCGGCTCGACCTCGCCGATTACCGCCGCCCCGATCCGAGGACCGCGCCGTGCCTCGCCAAGGCCGCCGGCCTCTACATGATCTGCACCATCTCCAAGCACCAGGCCGAGCGCAAAGGCTATGCCGACGCCATGATGCTGGACTGGGAAGGCCGCGTCGCCGAATGCACCGGCGCCAACATCTTCTTCATCAAGGACGGCAAGATCCACACGCCGATCGCCGACTGCTTCCTGGCCGGCATCACCCGCGCGACCGCGATCTCGCTGGCGAAAAAGCGCGGCGTCGAGGTGATCGAGCGCCGCATCATGCTGGACGAGCTCTCGCAGTTTTCCGAGTGCTTCATCACCGGCACCGCGGCCGAAGTCACTGCGGTGTCCGAGATCGCGCAGTGGCGCTTCACGCCCGCCGCCATCACCAAGCAGCTGATGGACGACTACACCGCCGAAGTGCAGCCCAAGGGCAAGGCCGCCGCAGCGTAACGCGCGCGCTCACACAATGTCATGGCCGGGCTTGACCCGGCCATCCATCATCTTCGTAAAATGGATGGATGCGCGGATCAAGTCCGCGCATGACAGTTGAGTTCGAGGCGCGACATCGCCCTACTCCGGCTTGATGTTGGCGTCCTTGACCACCTTGCCCCAGCGCGCGATCTCGCTCTTGAGATAGTCGAACCACTTGTCGGGCTGGCTGCCGATCGGCGTCATGCCCTGGTTGGCGAGCCAGGCGATCACATCCGGCTCCTTGAGCGCCTTCGCCACCTCGTCGCGCAGGCGCTGGCGGATCGCCGGCGGCGTCTTGCCCGGCGCCAGCAGCCCGAACCAGCCTGCCACCTCGTAGTTCGGAACGTTCTGCTCCACCACGGTCGGCACGTCCGGCAGCGCCGGATTGCGTTGCAGGCTGGTCACCGCCACCGCCGTCACCGCGCCGGACTTGATCTGCGGCGCCATGATCGGCATCGCGTCGAACATCATGTCGATGTGACCGCCGAGCAGATCGTTGAGCGCGGGCCCCGCGCCGCGATACGGCACGTGGGTGAAGGTGATGCCGGTCCTCGCCTTCAGCAATTCGAGCGCAAGATAGAACGAGCTGCCGGTACCGCCGCCGGAGCCGAACGTCACTTTGTTGGGGTTCTGCTTCGAGTGCGCGACCAGGTCGGCGATGCTCTTGATCGGGATGCCCTTGCGCGCGACCAGCACCAGCGGGCCGGTGGCGACCTGGGTCACCGGCGTCATGTCGCGCGGCATGTCGTAGCCGACCTCGGGATGCAGCAGTTGCGCCACCACCGCGCTGGTCGGCGCCATGAACATGGTGTGGCCGTCCGGCGCCGAGGTCACCAGTTCCTTGAACACCTTGCCGAAATGGCCGCCGGTGTGGTTCTCGACCATCACCGAGGTCTTCAGCCCCGGCGCGATCTTCTGCCCGACCAGACGGGCGATGGCGTCGGTTGCGCCGCCCGCGGCGGCCGAGACCACGATGCGCATCGGCCGAGCTGAAAAATCCTGGGCGAGTGACGGCTGCATGCCTGCCGCGAGCGCCGCCGCGCCACCCAGCAGGACCGTGCGCCGTGTTTGCCGAACCATAGAAACCCTCCCTTGAAGTGTTTTCGTTGTCGCCGACGCTATTTCACGTTCTCGTTGATCCAGTCGCCGATATAGCCGGTGGCGGCCTGGCGGTGGTCGACTTGGCAGTGCTCGGCGCCGCCCTCCTCCGCGGTGAAGACGCGGAGCTCCTTTTTCTTGGTGCCGAGCCGGTCGTACAGCATCTGCGCCGCCGCCACCGGGGTGAGCCGGTCGGCGGCGCCGTGCAGGATCAGGAACGGGCACTCGACCTTCTCGGCGATGCCGTCGAGCGTGTAGCCCTTGGCGAATTCGAGCGCCGCCGCATTGTCCTTGGCGCCGACCACCCAGCGGAACTGGAACGTCGAGGTCGAGCTGGTGCGCGGGTCCTCGGTCTTGAGCTTTTCATAGGCATCGACGGTGCGCTGATAGATGTCCCAGCGCGTCGCGCCGAGCGCCACCGCGCCGGCGTAGCGCTTGTCAATGCCGGCGATCCGCGCGGCGTGATAGCCGCCGAAGGAGTAGCCCATCACCGCGACGCGCTTGGTGTCGACGTCCGGCAGCTTGGCGACGAAATCGAACGCCGCGCGGCCCGCGACCTCGTAGTCCGGCCGCGCGTGGATGCCGCGCAGCCGCAGCGACTCGCCCTGCCCCGGCCCGTCGATCGCCAGCGTGTTGATGCCGCGCCGGGCGAACTCGAGCCCGGCGAAGATCACGCTCATCTCCTTGCAGTTGTCCATGCCGTCGAACAGCACCACCGTCGGCTTCGGACCCGGACCCGGCGCCGGCAGCCAGAACGCCGCCAGCGCCTTGTTCTCATAGGGCACGTCGACGTGCTTCATCTGCGGATAGAGCCGCGCCATCGCCGCGTGGTAGCAACGGAACGCCTTGCGATACATCGCCAGCTTGTCGTCGCCGGGCACGATGAAACGCTCGGCGCTGTAATAGTAATTTCCGGCCCGCATGTAATAATCGCCGGCGGTGATCTTGCGGCCCTTCGCGTCCGTATCGTCGGCGATCTTGGC
This sequence comes from Rhodoplanes serenus, assembly GCA_945893085.1. GTDB lineage: Bacteria > Pseudomonadota > Alphaproteobacteria > Rhizobiales > Xanthobacteraceae > Z2-YC6860. The sequence goes on from CAMDEB010000036.1 coordinate 2,979, forward strand.
GAGACGGTCCGCCATCGCCGACCATTCCTGGGTCCAGGCGCGATCGAGATCGTCCTCGTGCTCGCGCGCCTTCAGCTTGGCGCCGATGATGTCGATCTCCGCCATCGCAGACGCCGCCCAGGGCACCATGCCCTTGACGATCTGCATCGCGTTGCTCCAGCGCAGATTGCCCGGGAAGTGTTCCACCCAGGTGCCGCAACGATGCTCGGTCATTTCAATTGATTCCCTCGAAGACGCATTTCCCCTGGGGGATGTTCGCGCATCTCGACGGGTGTGGCTAGACAGGATCAGGCGCGGTCGGCGGGGCCTTGGTCGACCGGACGCAGCAGAGTGACCCACTTCACCTGGTTCGAGTTGAGAAAGGTCTCCAGGTTCTCATCCAGCGAGCGCCGATGGGTCAGCGACGCATGCCGCAGCATGACGGCGCCGCCCTTCCGCACCATCACCAGTCCGCAGTGGAAATAATCGAGGCTCGATCGCCGCGAGACGAAGCCGATGACGTCGCCGGTCGCGAACTGGCTTTTGTTGGCTGCGAAGGTGGCGCGGGGAATCGCGGGAAACGACACCTGCTGTCGGCCGAGAGCGGCCAGGACGGTGACGGTCCGTTCGATCTGAACGGCAGGCTGCATCGTCACCGGCCGGAACGTCTGGTTGTCGATGTTGCGCTGGCACCAGTCGGAGAAGGCGTGATTGCGCCGCCGCCATTGCACCTCGCCGCGGTCGTAGCGGATGCGCCGCAAGATGGTTTCGAACTCCGGCATGTCGTGCGCGTTGGCCGCGGCGAGCACGACCTCGCAGAAGGTGACGCAATCGAACGCGTCCTCGCGAACGACGAACACCTCGGGACGCTTTGGCCCGCCGATCAGCGTGTCGGCCCGGTACTTTTTCCCGAGCAGCGCGCCTGAGATGAATTCGATCCGCTCCGGCAACTGCGCGTGCGCGCGGGATTCGCGGATCAGCCGGCCGAACAGCGCGCTCTCGGTCGCGAAGGTGCGATGCGGCAACGCGCTCAACAGCGGGATGCCGGCCAGCAGCCTGAGAAACGTGCGGCGGGTGTTCGCCTGCTCCATGAGCGGCATCATACGACAACTCCGGCCGGGACGGACCCGGCCGGAGTTGGCAACCTTAATAGCGGATCACGACCAGCCGGTCGTTGCCGGATTCCGCGCCCCAGGCCTCGCCCGGACGCCCCAGCATCTGGCGCACGTTCGCGCCACGCTTGTCGCTGGGGAAGCTCTGGAATTTCTCCGTGGCCGGGTCGAACCGGACGATGGCATTGGTCATGAAATCGGTGAGCCAGACCTTGTCCTGCTCGTCGACATAGACCGAGTAGCAGCCGCTGCCGGGGTTGCCGGGCAGCAGCCAGGTTTTCCAGGTCTTCGCCGCCGGGTCGTACATGCCGACCTCGCCGGAATGCCAGAAGCTCACCCAGAGCAGACCCTTGGAGTCGGTCCAGACCCGGCGCGGGCCGGCGCCCTTCTTGTGCGGCTCGACGATCATCACGTTGCCGGTCGCCTTGTCGATCTTGCCCAGGTGATCGCCGGCGAGCGCCACGTACCAGACCTCGTTGGTCGGCGTCACCGTGATGCCGTAGGTGCCGCGCCGCGGCGACTTCCAGCTTTCATGCTTGCCGGTCTTTTGATTGACGTAGCCGTGCACGCCGTTCTGGCCGGTGAACCAGTAGATACCGTCCTTGTCGAACACGCCGGTGTTGAGGTTGGCGTTCGGCAGCGCTGGCGGCAGCATGTAGTAGTCGAACTTCTTGGTCTTGGGGTCGTAGCGAACGTTGGCGTTCAAGCCGCCGTCGGTGAGCCAAGCCGCGCCGTCGGGCGCCACGATCACGCCATGCGGCGCGGAGCCCGAGCCGATCGGGATGTTCTCATCCTTGCCGGTCTTGGGATCGACCAGACCGAGATAGCCCTTGCGTTGAGCGCTATAGAAGACCTTGCCGTCGGCTGCGACGGCAACGTCGTGCGGACCCGAACCCCGCGTCACGGGGAAATAGGAGACCTTGCCGTCGGCCAAAGCGGTGACAATGGCGGTGGCCGTGAAGCCGGCCACGGCGGCAACAATGGCGACTGCTCGGATCATGGTGTCATCCTCTGAATCGACTCGCAAAGAGCAATGCCGAGCGCGCCGCTTTATTCCGCCGCCTCTCGGCCGGACGGCTTGGTCCAGCGCTCGGCCGCGGCATCGTCATTGGATTTGGCGTCGACCCAGTTCTTGCCGGCGGCGCTTTCGACCTGCTTCCAGAACGGCGCCCGGGTCTTGAGATAGTCCATCAGGAACTCGGCGGCGGCGAAGGCCGCCTCCCGGTGCGACGATGCCGTGACCACCAGCACGATGTTCTCGCCCGGTTCGATCCGCCCGTGGCGGTGGATGACGGTGACGCCGAGCAGCGGCCACCGCGCGTTCGCCTCCTCGACGTGGCGGGCGATCTCGGCCTCCGCCATGCCGGGATAATGTTCGAGCGTCAGCGCCGCGATCGGCTCGCCGGACTCCGCGCCGCGGCAGATGCCGGTGAAGGTGACGACCGCGCCGATGTCGGTGCGCCCGCGCGTGAGCAACGCGGCTTCCGCGGCGGCATCGAATTCCCCGGCCTGCAGTCGGACCGTGTTCGACATCTCATCCCCCGGTCATCGGCGGGAAGAAGGCGATCTCGCGCGCGCCCTTGATCGCGGTGTCCGCCCGGACATGATTGCGGTCGATCGCGGCGCGGATCACCTTTGGATTCTCGAACGCATGAGCGTATTCGTCGCCGCGCCGCGCCAGCCAGGCCATCAACTCGGCCACCGTCGCGACATTCGCCGGCGGCGCGACGTCTTCTTCGGCCTTGCCGACACGCTCGCGGACCCAGGCGAAGTAGATCAGCTTCAGCGTGCTCATTCGTCGATCACATGCTTCAAGCCGGCGCGGAGATAGTCCCATCCGGTGTACAGCGTGACCAGCGCCGACAGCCACAGCAGGGCAAGACCGATGTTGGTGATCACCGTCGTATCCTTGCCGATCAGCACGGACGCAACCTTGTCGCCCGCGTCGCCCGCGATCAGGAAGCCGACGGCGATCAGCTGCCAGACCGTCTTCCATTTGGCGAGCCGCGACACCGGGATGCTGACGCGCAGGCCGGCCAGATATTCGCGCAGACCGGAGACCAGGATCTCGCGGCACAGGATGATGACCGACGCCAGCAGCGACCAGCTGCGGATGGTCTCCTCGGCCGCCAGCATCAACAGGCAGGAGGCGACCAGCAGCTTGTCGGCGATCGGGTCGAGCATGCGGCCGAGCGACGACTGCTGGCCCCAGATGCGGGCGAAATAGCCGTCGAGCCAATCGGTCGCGCCGGCGGCGATGAACACGGCCAGCGCGGCGCCCCGCAGCCACAGCCCGCCGTCCAAGATGCTCTGCCAATAGAGCAGCCCGACGACCACCGGCACCGCGGCGATGCGGCAGTAGGTCAGGATGTTCGGCAGCGAGAGCGGCCGCGCAGGAAGGGATGTGCTGGCGGATTTCATGGGTGGTGGACAATACCCCTCCGGGGCTGGCCTGAACAGACGCGGAACCTAAGCGCCCAAGGTCGGGGTTCAACCTGTGCAAAAGGTCACACTCGAAGGATGCCAAAGATGTGACAGCAGCCTTCAGGCCTGCTGGGCAGCCGCGCGCTGCGGCCAGAGCCACCATGCCACCGCAAGCGCGAGCAGCGCGCCGAGCAATTCGGCGGCGATGAAAGCGGGAACTCCCGCCGGAGCGATGCCCGCAAATGTGTCGGACAGCGAACGGGCGAAAGCGACGGCGGGATTGGCGAAGGACGTCGAAGCGGTGAACCAATAGGCAGAGGCGATGTAGAGCCCCACGGCGGCCGGCACCGCCGATGGCATGCGCGCGACGCAGCCCAGAATTGTCAGGACGAGGCCGAAGGCCGCCACGGCCTCCGCCAGCCATTGGCCCGGACCCGTCCGCACATGGCTCGACACCTGCCAGACCGGCAGGTCGAACATCAGGTGTGCCAGCCACACCCCGGCGATACCGCCCAACACCTGCGCCGCGAGATAGAGGCCCATCGCTGCCCACGGCAGCTCGCCGCGCAGCGCGAACACCAGGCTCACCGCCGGGTTGAAATGCGCTCCCGAAATCGGTCCGAACAGCAGGATCAGCACCACGAGGATGGCGGCCGTCGCCAGCGTGTTGCACAGCAGCGCGAGCGCGACATTACCGTCCGCAAGCCGCTCGGCCATGATGCCCGACCCGACCACCGCCGCGAGCAGCAATGCCGTTCCCAGCCACTCCGCGAACGCGCGTTGCGCGAGCGACGGCATCACTTGCCTTCCCGCGCCTTCTCGGTCGCGCCTTCCATGCGGCCGATGTCGCGCAGTTTGGCCTGCAAGCTCAACTGATCGAGTGAGCGCAGCGGCAGCGCGGTGAAGATGCCGATGCGCTGATGCAGCATCCGGTAGGCATCCTTGAATGCCAGCGCGACTTCGGCCGGAGAGCCTGTGGCCTCCGCCGGATCGGGAACGCCCCAATGGGCCGTCATCGGCTGCCCGGGCCATACCGGGCATGTTTCACCCGCCGCGTTGTCGCAGACGGTAAAGGCGAAATCGAGCTGCGGCGCGCCGGGCTTGGTGAACTCGTGCCACGACTTCGAACGGAAGCCGGAGATGTCATGACCAAGGCTCTTGAGCAGATCGATCGTGTTCGGGTTGACCTGTCCTTTTGGCTGGCTGCCCGCGCTGTGGGCGCGGAATTTTCCGACGCCGAACTTGTTCAGGATCGCTTCGGCGATGATCGAACGCGCCGAGTTGCCGGTACAGAGAAACAACACGTTGTAGATCCGGTCAGGCATTGACGCGCCTCCTTGTCCGAGCGGGCTGGCAGCACGGATCGGCCAGCACCGGGGCGCAGATTTCCGGCCGGCCGGCGCAGCAATCCTTCATCAGGAATTGGATCAGGCCGCGCAACGTGTCGTAGTCGGCGGCGTAGATGATCGAGCGGGCCTCGCGCCGCGCCGCGATCATCCCGGCGCGTTCGAGCTCCTTGAGATGAAACGACATGTTCGACGGCGAGACGCCCATCGAGTCGGCGATGTCGCCCGCCGCCATGCCCTTGGGGCCGGCGCGCACCAGCCGGCGAACCATGCGCAGCCGGGTTTCCTGCGAAATGGCGGCAAAGGCCGAGAGGGCTTGACGCTCGTTCATATTTCAATCATCCTTGAATTGTCGAATCATTGAAATGAAGATAGCGCCCATGTCAAGCCTTGCCAAGCCTCTGACGTCCTCCGCGCAGGAGGTTTCGACCGGTTCGCTGCTGGACGCGCTCGCCGCGCATGAGCGCAAGCCCCTGATCTTCACCTATGAGAACCGCGACGTGCTGCCCGGCTATCACGTGACCGAGGTCAAGGCGGGCCGGTTCGAGGCGCTCGATTGCGGCGCCAATCCCGAGGAATGGCGCGAAACTTTCATTCAGCTTTGGGACGTGCCGCCCGAGCCCGGCCAGGTGTTCATGCATGTCGGCAAGTTCCTGGCGATCATGCGCAAGGCCGCCGAGCACGTGCCGTTCGATCCCGACGCCAAGCTGACGTTCGAGGTCAGCGACGGCGCCAGCGCGCTGCAACTGCTGCGGGCCTCGTCGATCGACACCGACGGCTATGCGGTCCGCATCTCGCTGACGCACCGGCCGGCGAGCTGCAAGCCGCGCGACCGCTGGCTCGAACAGCAGACCGCGCGGAGCAGCGCGTGTTGCTCCCAAGCAAGCAAACAAGAAGCCAAAGCGGTCTGCTGCAATTAGGTCAGGGGTTTGCGCGCTCAGCGCGCGGCCGCGGCCTCATGGAAGAAATCGTAGATCTTGCGCGCGGTCTCGTCGTTGATGCCGGTGACCTGGGCGAGATCGCCAAGCGAGGCGCGTTCGATCGCCTTGAGCGTGCCGAAGTGGCGCAGCAGCGCGCGCTTGCGGGTCGGGCCGATGCCGGGAATCTCCTGCAATCCGGCCTCGCGGATGTCCTTCTTGCGCCGCTGACGGTGCGAGCCGATGGCGAAGCGATGCGCCTCGTCGCGCAGCCGCTGCACGAAATACAAAATCGGATCGCGCGGCGGCAGCTTCACCGCCGGCCGGTCGGGCAGGAAGAAGGTCTCGTTGCCGGCGTCGCGGTCGGGGCCCTTGGCGATCGCGACCAGCGGCACGTCGGCGATGCCGAGCACGCCCAAGGTTTCGCGCGCGGCGTTGAGCTGGCCCTGGCCGCCGTCGATCAGCACCAGATCGGGCCAGGGCGACTCGCCGTCTTCGTCGGCGCCGCTTTGGCTCGCCGGCGACAGCAGCCGCTCGTCGTGCACCGGCATGTCGCCGGGCAGCACGATCTTCGGCGCCTCGGCGATCAGCCGCTTGAACCGGCGCTGCAGCATCTCGCGCATCATGCCGAAGTCGTCGCCGGGCGTGATGTCGGCCGAGCGGATGTTGAACTTGCGGTACTGGTTCTTGCGGAAGCCCTCCGGCCCGACGACGATCATGGCGCCGACCGCATTTGTGCCTTGAATGTGGCTGTTGTCGTACACCTCGATCCGTTTCGGCACCCGCGGCAGACCGAACCGGTCAGCCAGCGCCGTGAGCAGCTTGAGCTGCGATGAGCTGTCCGCGAGTTTGCGGCCGAGCGCCTCGCGAGCATTGGCGAGCACGTGTGAGACGAGGTCCTTTTTTTCGCCACGTTGCGGCACCGACACCTCGATCTTGCGCCCGCTCTTGGCGCTCAAGGCCTCCGCCAGCAGCGCCCGCTCGGGAATTTCGTGGGACAGGAAAATGCAGCCGGGACAAGGTTTATCGTCATAAAATTGCGCCAGGAACGCACCCAAAACCTCGCCAGGTTCGAACGAGCGATCGGCCTTTGGAAAGTACGCGCGGTTGCCCCAGTTCTGCCCGGTGCGGAAGAAGAACACCTCGACACAGGAAAATCCGCCCTCCTGGTGAATCGCGAAAACATCGGCCTCCTCGACGCTTCTGGGATTAATGCCCTGCGTCGACTGCACCGCCGACAGCGCCGCGAGCCGGTCGCGATAGATCGCGGCGCGCTCGAAATCGAGGTCGGCCGACGCCTTCTCCATCTCGGTGGCGAGCTCTTCCTTCACCGCCTGGCTCTTGCCCGAGAGGAACTCATTGGCCTCTCGCACCAGCTCAGCGTAGTCCGCAAACTCGATCTCATGCGTGCACGGCGCCGAGCAGCGCTTGATCTGATGCAGCAGGCAGGGCCGGGTGCGGCCTTCGAAAAAGCCGTCCGAGCACGAGCGCAGCAGGAATGCGCGCTGCAGCGCGGTGACGGTGCGGTTGACCGCCCACACCGACGCAAACGGCCCGTAATAGCGGCCCTCGCGCGACCGCGCACCGCGGTGCTTTAGGATCTGCGGCGCCCAGTGGTCAGCGGTGATCAGGATGTAGGGAAACGACTTGTCGTCGCGCAGCAGCACGTTGAAGCGCGGCCGCAGCCGCTTGATGAGGTTCGCCTCCAGCAGCAGCGCTTCGGTTTCGGTCGCGGTCGAGACGAATTCGACGACCGCGGTCGAAGCGATCACCCGCTCGATGCGGGTGTCGTGCCCGGTCGGCCGCGTATAGGCGACGATGCGCTTCTTGATGTTCTTGGCCTTGCCGACATAGAGCACCTCGCCGGCCGCATCGAGCATCCGATAGACGCCGGGCGACGACGGCGCGTGCTTGGCGTAGCGCGCCAGCGCCTTGTGGCCGGTCGCCGGTGAGCCTGGGGCTTCGCTGAGGTCGAGGGCTGCGTCCTCGGTCTCGGGCAGCGTCGATTCCTCGTCCTCCTCGACGAGTTCGCTCGTGGGATCGATATCCTTCTCACGCCCGTTCATGCGGAAAATCTATGGGCTTGCCGCCGCGCCGACCAGACGGCGCGGCCCCGGCGGTGCCGCGGCCCGGCTTGGTAAATGGCGCTTCACCATGGATTGGCAAATACACCGTTCCTTAGGTTTAACGAAGCGGTCATTCTTTCGGATTCACAAACGCTTAAGATAACCACGGCGATAAATCTTTCACGAAAATGCCGATCTTTCGCCGCGCGACCGGCTTCGGCGTTCCACGTTCGCCCGCCAATTCGCGGCCGGCGTGGGGACCAGCCATCAGGCGAACGATTGAGTGACGCAGCCAAGCGGCGTGCAGCCGCGACGGCCGCGGCGTTGAGTGGAGGATGCGATGCGTAACATTGGGTTCGGTGCGGCGATCCTGGCCGCGACGATTGCCACGGGTGCCGCGTTCGCGGCCGATGTGGAATCCTCGCCCTACGGCGGCCCGGCGCGCCGGAGCGGCTATTCCTGGCAGGGCCCCTATGTCGGCGCCAACCTCGGCTATCAGTGGGGCTCGACCCGCAACAACGCCACCAAGCCGGCCGGCGTGCTGGGCGGACTGCAGGCCGGCTACAATTGGCAGAACGGCCAGTTCGTGGTGGGCGCGGAAACCGACCTGCAGCTCTCCGGCGCCGAAGACGTATTCGCGCCGTGGAAATTCTCCAATCCCTGGTTCGGCACGCTGCGCGGCCGTGCCGGTTTCGCACTCAGCAACATCCTGTTCTACGGCACCGTCGGTCTCGCCTATGGCGGCCTGCGGGCGCAGAGCACCCTCACCGGGGTCACGGAAACCAAGACCCACACCGGCTGGGCCGCCGGCCTTGGCATGGAGGTCGCGCTGATGGGGAACTGGAGCGCCAGGGCCGAGTATCTCTACGTCGACCTGACCGACCGGGCCTATTCACTGACCGGCACCAGCAACGGGCTCAATTCGAGCATGCTGCGGCTCGGCGTGAACTACCGCTTCTGATCGCCGCCTCGGCAACGCGTTAAGCCCCGGCCTGGCCGGGGCTTTTTTTGTCTGTGGCCGCTCGGCAACGGCCCGGCCTCCTCCCGAAAGTTCCAGGAACCATCTGCCATTGGGGCGCGTTTGGCCTCCAGTTGGGTATCAAACGAGGGAGGTCGGGTATGCGTCGCGTACTCTTCTCGACAATCAGTTTGCTTGCTTTCGCCGCCACCACTGGAATGGGTCTCGCCGCGGATATTCCGCGTCCCCTGCCGGCCAAAGCACCGGCCATGATGGTCCCGTTCTACAACTGGACCGGACCCTACCTGGGCATCAACGGCGGCTACGGCTGGGGCCGTTCGAACTGGGATGGCTTCGCCAGCGGCAATAACAGCACCTCAGGCGGTCTGATCGGCGTGACTGCGGGCTACAACTGGCAGGTCCCCGGCGGCCCATGGGTGTTCGGCATCGAGGGCGACATCGACTGGAGCAACATGCGCGGCAGCTTCAGCAATGCCTTCTGCGCCGGCTGCGAAACCCGCAACAGCTGGCTTGGCACCGCGCGCGGCCGGATCGGCTACGCGATGGACCGGGTCATGCCCTATGTGACCGGCGGTCTGGCGGTCGGAGATATCCGCGCCAACCGGCCCGGGTTTTCCGGCGTCAGCGACACCAAGGCCGGTTGGGCGCTAGGCGCGGGCATCGAAGCCGCGATCGCCCCGAACTGGACGGCGAAGCTTGAGTATCTCCACGTCGACCTGGGCTCGGTCGGCTGCAGCGCCGCGGCCTGCGGCCTTCCGACCAACGCAAGCTTCAAAGCCGACATCGTGCGCGCGGGTCTGAACTTTCGGTTCTGACCCCACGATCTCAAACGAAAGCGAAAGCCCCAGACGCAACATCTGGGGCTTTTCGCTGTTCCGGCGCATAATATTCGTTTAGGTTTGTTTCACCATAAGTATGGTTAAATTACAGTAAAATTATGGTACCTGCTCAAATACCGGGGGTTTCGGTAGTATTACCAAAACAACTCTGAAGAAGAACAGCGGTGTGTCTTTTGCGCACTAGACTCAAAACCCCCGTTGAATACTTTACGCCCAGTTCAATGGAGGTGTGGTTGTGATGAAGCGTTCTCTTATCGCGGGCCTCGGCCTGCTCACCCTAATCGCCGCGGCGCCGGCTTCGGCCGCCGACCTGCCCCGTCAGTCCCCGTACCGGGGTCCGGCCATGGTCAGCGGCTTCAACTGGACCGGTGCTTATCTCGGCCTGCATGCCGGCTACGGCTGGGGCGGCTCCAACGGCATCGACATGCGCGGCGGATTCGTCGGCGGTCAGATCGGCTACAACTGGCAGGGCATGGGCAGCCCCTGGGTGCTCGGCGTCGAAGTCGACAGCGCCTGGGCCAACATGGGCCAGACGTCCACCGCCACCGGCGGCGGGGTTGCCGTCAGCGTGAAGTCGGAAGCCAACTACATCGGCTCGGCGCGCGCCCGGATCGGCTACACCTGGGACCGTACGATGCTCTACGCCACCGGCGGTCTGGCCTGGGCCAGCAACAAGATCGACGTCAATGCGACCTCCGGCGGCTTCACCGCCGGCATCAGCGATCGGCAGACGCATTTCGGCGGAGCCATCGGCGCCGGCATCGAGCACGCCTTCGCACCGAACTGGTCGGGCAAGCTCGAGTACCTGTACACTGGCTACGGCAGCAAGACCTACTTCAGCTCGCTCGGCGGCATCTCCGCCGACGCCAACTCTCACACGCTCAAGGTTGGCCTGAACTACCACATCCGCTAAACGCAAGCGGACGGCACAAGACAAAGCCCCGGGCGCGAGCCCGGGGCTTTTGCTTTGGGTAGCACACGACGCGAGAAATCCTCAGCCGAACAGCCCGACCGCGAAATAGCACAAGGCCGCAATGATGGCCGTTGCCGGGATGGTGATGATCCAGGCGTACAGGATATTGGTCGCCACGCTCCAACGCACCGCCGACAACCGCTTCGCCGCTCCGACGCCAATGATCGCACCGGTGATCGTGTGCGTGGTGGAAACCGGGATGCCGAGCCCCGTGGCCGCAAACAACGTGATCGCACCGCCGGTTTCGGCGCAAAAGCCCTGCACCGGGGTTAGCCGCGTGATCTTCGATCCCATGGTCTTCACGATGCGCCAACCGCCGACCAGCGTGCCCAGGCCCATCGCCGCCTGACAGGTGATCACCACCCAGAACGGCACATGGAACGTGCTGCCGAGATGGCCCTGCGAGTAGAGCAGCACCGCGATGATGCCCATGGTCTTCTGCGCGTCGTTGCCGCCGTGACCGAGCGAATAGAGCGACGCCGACACGAATTGCGCACGGCGAAAGGTGCTGTCGACCGCATATGGCGTGAAGCGGAGGAAAATCCACGACACCACCAGCATCAGGAACAGCGCCAGGCCAAAACCCGTCAAAGGCGAGAGCACAATCGCCGACGCGGTCTTGATCACTCCGCTCCAGACGATCGAACCGAGTCCCGCCTTGGCGATGCCGGCGCCAACAAGGCCGCCGATCAATGCGTGCGAACTCGACGACGGGATGCCGAAATACCAGGTGATGAGGTTCCAACTGATCGCACCGATGAGCGCGCCGAAAATGACGCGCCCATCGACCACGTCCGCCGACACGATGCCCTTCCCGACCGTCTCGGCGACGTGCAGGCCAAAGAACAGGAACGCGATGAAATTGAAGAACGCAGCCCATGCGACGGCATATTGCGGACTGAGCACACGGGTCGAGACGATGGTGGCAATGGAGTTGGCTGCGTCGTGCAGCCCGTTGAGGAAGTCGAATGCCAAGGCCACTCCGATGAGCGCAATCAGCAGCCATAGGGCAAGCGAAGCGTCCATCGTATTCCCCGCGACGCTCTCGACTACACGTGCTCGATGACGATGCCGTGCATCACGTTGGCGACGTCGTCGAAGCGATCGACGACCTTCTCCAGATGGTCGTAGACCTCATGACCGACGAAGAACGCCATGGCGTTGGTGCCGCCGCAGGCCTTGTAGAGCGCGCGCAGGCCACTGTCGTGCATCTCGTCGGTGCGGCCTTCGAGCGCCGAAATCTGCTCGGTCAGCGCGGAGAGGTGGGCGGCCTCGGAGCTGATCGATTTCAGCAGCGGCACGCCCTCCTGCACCAGTTGCGCGCATTTGACGATCGCGTCTGCCATATCCCGCTGTTGCTGCGTGAATGTCGTCACGTCGAACAGCTTGATCGCCTTGGCGGTCTTCTGCATCTGGTCGATGGAATTGTCCATCGAGGTGATCAGATCGCGGATGTTGCCGCGGTCGAATGGCGTGATGAAGGTGCGACGCACCGCGATCAGCACCTCGCGCGTGACGTTGTCGGCATCATGCTCGCGATCCATCACCAGCGTGTAGTTGCGCTCGATCGCATCGCCGCCTTCGAGCATGGCGCGCAGCGCCTCGGCGCCGGCCACGACCGCGCGCGAGTGCTGCGCGAACAGCTCGAAGAAGCGCTCCTCCTTCGGCATCAAGGCGTGGAACCAGCGCAGCATGGATTGCTCCCCTTGCCAGCCGGAAGTGCCGCATGCGGCGGCAACGCCTGGCTACATGGCGACGACGTCGATCAGTTCAGAATCGGTCAGGTTCGGGTCGTCGAGACCGGGATCGTTGGAGGGAGTGACCCGCCGGCGCAAGAGTTTCGGCCGCCGTATCCCCACCTCCTTGAGCGCAAGGGCCTTACGCCCGCGGCGCGCAGCGCACGTAGACCATGTTGCCGTAGCGGCTGCCGGCGTCCGGATCGACATAGCGCGTGACCAGCACGCGGCCGTCAAAGGAGAGGATTTCGCGGTCCAGGGCACTGCCGCCGGGCTCACCCGGTGGCCCGATGTAATTCTTACCACCGGGGCTGCCCTTGAGCCGCAGTTCGCTCGGCGCGCGCTGGTCGGGCAAGTGCATCATCACCCCGCCGGTCGGCCCCTTGGCAATGACGTAGGGCTGCCGGCATTGTACCCGGGCCTGGGTTTCGGTTCGGGCCCGATCTTGATCTCTTTGGTAGGACGCCAGCCCCCACCGGCCGATGATCTCCTCAGGGGCGTATTTCGACGGCGCTTCGGGCGCCGCGGCAGGGGGCGGCGGCTCGCTTGGGCCGAAGCTCGGCATGCTGCTGCAGCCAGGGAGCGCCAGGCCCGCGGCCGCGACCGCCAGGATCACCAAGGGGGAGGACAGGCGGAGGGTGCGCATGTGTGCTCCTTCAAACAGGATTCGGACTTTGCGGGGCCGGCGGGCCGAGCGCAAGCCACCCAATGGATGCAGCAAGGGTGCAGGGGGCGACCCCGCTCGGCTAGTCTAGACGCGAATCCTTGGCCACCGGCAATCGTTCAAATTGCAAGCATTCCCGTAACCGGGCTCTAACCCCATCCTGGTACCACCGAGGCAATCGTCTCGGGGCTTCCGCATGTTCATCGTCAAGACGTCCGCCCGCGCTTTCCTGCTGGCCTTGCTGCCGCTTGCGCTGATGCATGGCGTGTTGTTCGCCATGGCGCTGGCGAGCTCGCAGACCGAGCCGCCGATGATCACGGTGCCGTCGCCGGACCGTGCGCTGGGCATGCTGGCACTGCGGGTCGCCGTGGACGGCATCGGGCTCGTCCTGGGGCACTTCGCGGCCCGCAGCCTCGGGTTTGGCAGCCGCGCGGCCTACGCGCTGATCGGCTGCATGGCATCGGTCGCGGGCTACGCGATCGCGCTGCAGCACGGGCTTGCGCTGCTGCCGCCGGGCGACGGCACGATCGTCACCGCAGGCATCCTGCCGATGCTCGCCGGCATGGCCGCGGGCTTCCTCTACGGACAATTCGCCGAGCGCGAGCCGATCGCCGCCGGCGCATCGCTGCCGGCAACTTCCGATATCGCGGCGCCGGCACAGGACGTGCCCACGCCGATGGCCACGCCGTCGAAGCCGCCCACCGCCTTCGACGGCCCGGTGCAGGTCCGCAGCTCGGTCGCCGCGATGGCGCTTGCGGCGCTGGTGCCAGCGTTGCTGGCGACGATGTTCTTCTTCGTCTTGAGCTACACCCTGGTCAGCGGCCTCCACGACTCGCCCGGGCCGATGCACTTCAACTGGTCGCGGCAAATCCTCGCGATCGCGATGCCGGCGCAGATGCTCCTGAGCACGGCGCTGATCACCGCGCTGCCCGGCGCTCTGTTCGTCGCACTGGCGCATGGCATGGCCCGGGCGCTGCGCTGGACGCGCGGAATGCAATACGCCGGTGCGGGCGCGCTGATGGGCTTGGCCTTCGGTGTTTCGCTCATCCCGTTCAGCGGCATGCCGGCGTATCCCTTCATCGGCGTCGGCTTTCTGATGCTGCCGCTGGCAATCCTGGGGGCGATCATGATGGTGGTCTATCGCCGCTTCGCCGGCCTCGAGCCGCGCTCGCTGCCCGAGCCTGTGCTGGCGCGCGAGATGGAAGCGCTGCTGCCGGAAGATCATCCGGCCCGCCACCAGCACGCCGTGGTGCTCAACGGCTGATTCCGACCCATCCGGGCCAGCTTGACAGTCGCGGCGCAACCCCCTATTTCCCGGACTTGATGCTTGGCACTCGTTAAATATGAGTGCTAAGTGTCTATCATACCAAGCCTTTTTTAGTCCAACCCGCGCGTGCGCGCCGACGAGGAAGACATGGCCAAGCTCAAGTTCCGTCCCCTTCACGACCGCGTGGTCGTCAAGCGTATCGACGCCGAGGAGAAGTCCGCCGGCGGCATCATCATTCCCGACACCGCCAAGGAGAAGCCCTCGCAGGGCCAGATCACCGCGGTGGGTCCGGGCGGCCGCGACGAGGCCGGCAAGCTGATCCCGATCGACCTCAAGGTCGGCGACAAGGTGCTGTTCGGCAAATGGTCGGGCACCGAGGTCAAGCTCGACGGCGAAGACCTTCTGATCATGAAAGAGTCCGACATCATGGGCGTGATCGCCTGACCACCCGCCAACGCGGGTCCATCCCAATTCAACGGAGTCAGTTTCAATGTCTGCCAAGGACGTACGTTTTTCCGGCGACGCGCGCGACAAGATGCTGCGCGGCGTCGACATCCTCGCCAACGCGGTGAAGGTCACGCTCGGCCCCAAGGGCCGCAACGTCGTGCTCGACAAGAGCTTCGGCGCTCCCCGCATCACCAAGGACGGCGTCACTGTCGCCAAGGAGATCGAGCTCGAGGACAAGTTCGAGAACATGGGCGCGCAGATGGTGCGCGAGGTCGCCCAGAAAACCAACGACATGGCGGGTGACGGCACCACCACCGCGACCGTGCTCGCCCAGGCGATCGTGAGGGAAGGCGCCAAGTCGGTCGCCGCCGGCATGAACCCGATGGATCTGAAGCGCGGCATCGACTTCGCCGTCGCCGCCGTGATCAAGGACATCGAGAAGCGCGCGAAGAAGGTTTCATCGTCGGCCGAGGTTGCCCAGGTCGGCACCATTTCGTCCAACGGCGACAAGAACATCGGCAAGATGATCGCCGACGCGATGCAGAAGGTCGGCAACGAAGGCGTCATCACCGTCGAAGAGGCCAAGTCGCTCGACACCAATGTCGAGATCGTCGAGGGCATGCAGTTCG
>CAMDEB010000037.1 GCA_945893085.1 Rhodoplanes serenus
GGCTTTGGCGCCGATCGGCCAGCGCCAGCACCAGGCTCCGCGGCAAAAACCGCGGCACGACGCTCACGATCTTGTTGGCGAGGCCCGGAACGACCAGCCGCCGCCCCTGCATCAAGCCGCGATAGCCCTCCTCCGCCACCCGCTCCGCCGACACCTCGAGCGGCCACGGCATCCGCTTGTCCTGGATCCCGGCGCGCGCCTGGAATTCGGTCGCCACGGGCCCCGGACACAGAGCTGTCACGCGCACGCCCCGGGGCTTGAGTTCGCGGTGCAGAGCCTCGCTGAACGACAGCACATAGGCCTTGCCGGCGTAGTAGACCGCCGAGCCCGGGCCGGGCAGGAAGCTCGCGACCGAGGCGACATTGAGGATGCCGCCGCGATGGCGCGCCAGGCTTTCGACAAAGGCCAGCGAGAGATCGGTGAGCGATCGCACGTTGAGGTCGATCATGGCGAGCTGCTCGGCGCGATCGAGTTCGGCGGCGCGACCGACCAGCCCGAACCCTGCGTTGTTGACGACGAATTGCGGTTCGAGCGCGCGCGCGGCGAGCACCCTCTCGATCCGCGTCGCGGCATCGGGCAGCGCCAGATCGATCGGCAGCACCAGCGGCGTCGACCGAGTCATCGTCTTGATCTCGGCCGCGAGCGCGGCAAGCCGCTGCTCGCGCCGCGCCACCAGCACCAGCGCATGACCGTTCCGGGCGAACACGCGGGCGAGCTCGGCGCCGATGCCGGCCGAGGCTCCGGTGATGATGGTGACGGGCGACATGCCCGCGGAGTTAGCACAGCGGCGGGTGAGGGCAAACGCCCAACGCAGCGGGCTAGTTGACGCCCTTGCGCTTGCGCTGGCTGTCCTCGAGCAGCTTCAGATTGCTCAGGACGTAGGGATTGTTGGGTTCCTTGGCCTGCGCCGCCAGCAGCGTCTCGCGCGCGCGCTTGGTGTCGCCGCGCAGCATGTAGGAGAAGCCCTGGTTGTTGAGGATTTCGGTGGTCGGACCAAGCAGCTTGACCGCCTGAGCGTAGGCGCGGTCGGCGAGATCGAAGCGGCGCAGCCGGTCGTAGGAGGCGGCAAGCCCGACCCAGGACTCGGCGTCCCTCGGATGCATCTCGACGGATTTTCGGAAGTGGCGCTCCGCCAACCCATAACTGCCCTGTCGGAAATACTTCTTTCCGACGCTCAGATCGTCGTTGGGATCGCTGCCGACCAGGTCCGGCTTGTCGAGCGGCGACGGCACCGACCCGGTGGGCTCGGGATCGGCGGCGCTCGCCAACGGCGCGTCGTTCCACCGGAACGCATCGGTGAGCTTCGATGAGGTTTCGCAGCCCGCCAGCCACACGAGGCATGCGACCATGGCGAACAGGCCTCGAGCGACTCCAACTCTCATCCGCGTGCTCCGGGAACTCCGGAGGCTAGGCCAGGATGGTTAGAAATTGTTTACCGGCCACGGACTATCATAAACCATTGATAAATATTGATAATTTACACGACACGTTCTGTCCGGCCACGCCGCGCTAGAGGTTGGGCAGGAACGTCGCAAGCTGCGGGAACACGGCGAGCGCGGCCACGAGCGCGAGCAGCACGATCCAGTATGGGATCGAGCCGCGGAAAATTTCCGCAAGCGTCACGTCCCGGTCGGGCACCGCGGCTTTCACCGTAAACACCAGGATGCCAAACGGCGGCGTCAGCAGGCCGGTCTCGATCGCCAGAATGCCCATGATGGCGAAGGCCAGCGGATCGAAGCCGAGGTGCATGGCGATCGGCGCGAAGATCGGCACCGTCAAGAGAATGATGGAGATCGAGTCAATCAAGCAGCCCAGCACGAACCAGATCAACACCATCACCAGCAGGATGCCCCAAGGACCGGTGCCGGTGCTCAACAGGAAGTCCTTGGCGGCCTCGGTGAACCCGGTCATCGACAGCACGCGCGAATAGAGCTGGGC
The DNA here is from genome assembly GCA_945893085.1 of Rhodoplanes serenus. GTDB lineage: Bacteria > Pseudomonadota > Alphaproteobacteria > Rhizobiales > Xanthobacteraceae > Z2-YC6860. The sequence goes on from CAMDEB010000037.1 coordinate 1,939, forward strand.
GCAGAACAGCAGCAACAGCAGCGGACCGGACGTGCGGCCCACATCCAAAACGACCTGCCAAACCTCGCGCGGCTTAATGCCCTTGATGATCGCGAGAATGAGCGCGCCAACGGCACCGATACCGGCACCTTCGGTCGGAGTGCAGAGACCGAGCCAGATCGCGCCCAATGTTCCGAGGATCAGCAGAACCACCAGCAAGGTGCTTAGCAGCATCGCGCGGATCGACGCCTCGTCGTCGAGCGGCGGAGAAACGCGCGAGCCCGCAGCGTCGGCGCTAAGCGAACGGGCGGACAGGCGGGAGCCGCCGGTTTCACCGACAAGCTCTGGTTTGAGCTTTGCTGCAACCACCACATATACGATCATGCCGGCCGCCGCCAGCAATCCGGGAATGACACCGGCCAGGAACAACTTGCCGATCGACAGTTCGGTCAACACGCACCAGACTATCATCAGAACCGAAGGCGGTATCAACATCCCAAGACACGCGCTGCCGGCGACGCAGCCCAGCGCAAAATCGCGACGATATCCGTAACGCCGCATTTCCGGATAGGCGATGCGCGAGAACGCCGCCGCCGCCGCTATGCTGACGCCGGTGACAAAGCCGAACAGCGCATTGGCAACAATGGTGGCGGCTGCCAGCCGACCTGGAAGCCATCGGCTGACGCGATTGCCAAGCGTATAGAGATCGCGCGCGGCCCCGCATTTCGCCAGAAAGTCGCCCATCAGCATGAACAGCGGGATGACGGCAAACACGTAGTCGCGCAGCGCCTCGTAAGCGGTATTGGCGACAAAGTTGCGCACCACCTCGACATCGCCGGTCATGAGATAAATGCCGAAGGCCGAGGTGATCCCAAGCGCAATCGCGATATGGACGCCTGCAAACACCAGCGCAAGCAGGATGACGACGATCGCTATCATGTCGAAATTGCCGAGCACGATGCGCTTCCTTCAAATGTGCGGGGACGCCGCGGGAGCCGCGTCGTCCGACCGGCCGGTGATGAGGGATTGCGCGGCCCGAACGGCGTGCAGGCCGTAGCTCACGATGACGAGCACCGATCCGATGACCACCACGATGCGGGCCGGCCAGACCGGAACCCGAAGCGCACCTTCGCCTTCATATTCTCCGCTGAGCCACGCGTGCAGCATCGGTTCGTAACTGCCCCACACAATGAACCCAAAGAAAAGGATGCCGAGCACGGCCGACAAGAGCTCGGCGAAGGCACGCCCGCGCACGCCGAACATTCCAGAGAACACATCGGTGTAGATCATGCCTCTGCTTTGCACCGCGTATCCCGCGAGCAGGAAACAGATGATGACGACCGACATGGAAACGATCTCCGGAGTGCCCTTGACCGGAGAATTGAAGATCGCGCGCCCAAAAATGTCGGCGCAGACGAGAAAACCAAGCAGGAAAATAATCACGGCCGCGGTCGCGAGCAGCGAGCGCACGACCCAAGCGTTCAAATCCCCAATCATGTGCACCAACTTGCCGTCGAGAACGGTGGAATCACAGGCAGGCGGCCGGCCGTACGAACGGCCGCCTGCTTCGGCGACATTTACTTGGTGCTATAGCGGATGGGCCATTTGTGCCCGTTGTCTTCCGCAGCCTGGAGCGCAGTTTCAAGCACCAGCGTTCCCGGCAGGCCCTTGCTGTCGAGATCCTTGGCCATTTGCGCCGGCCACTTTTCGAGCGACTTGGCCCAGTCCTGCGTAACCTTGGGCGGAAGCGTGCGCACCACCGCGCCCTTGGCCTTCAGCTCCTCGATCTGCTTCGGATAGTTCTCCTTGTTCACCGTCCCGGTCTTCGCCTCGTACTCCTTGGCGACCTCGAGGATGATGTCCTGGACTTCCTTCGGCAGCCGGTTCCAGCGCGCTTGGTTGATGGTCAGGCCGTGCCAGGTGATCGCGCCGAAGCCGATCTCGGTGTAGAACTTGCCCTGCTCGTAGAGCTTGAAGTTGACGTAGCCCGACGGGAACATGATCCAGCCGTTGTACACGCCAGTCTGCAGGCCGGTGTAGGCCTCGACCAGCGAGCCCTGTACCGGAACGGCTCCCGCGAACTCCAGCCATTTCAGATTGAGTCCCGCGCCCGCGAGCTTCACGCCCTTGAGGTCGGAAACGTTGTTCCACTCCATCGTGGTGCCGAGGTTGTAGCCATTGTCGGCAATAAGTGCGATCAGCTTTTGGCGGAACTTGTCCTCGAACACCTTCGACATGTACGGCACCTTGTCGTACACGGCGCGCGCGACCTTCAGGCTGGTCACCGGGTCCATGGTGCCGAATGGCAGCATGACCTGGAACGCGTGCACCGGCAGGTTCGAAGGCTCGAAGCAGAAGCAGAAGCCGCCGATGTCGATGATGCCGGACTGCACACCTTCCAGCGTGTCGGCGACCTTCACCATCGCGCCGCCGTAGCCCTCAACGAACTCGACCTTGTGCTTGGTCTTGGCGGCGACGCGCTTGGTCACCTCCGGCACGAAGAAGCTCTGCATCAGATTGACGTAGGTGTTCGCCGGCGGGTGGCCGGACGCGATGCGCAAGCGGATCGCTTCCTGCGCCGATGCTGCCGACCCTGCCGCCAATAGCGCGGAAATGGTCAGCAATTGCAGCCATGTACGAGTGGTCACGTGGAACCTCCCCAGTGATCGTTGGCGGTGTTTTTTTGACGAGGAAGCATCGACTCCCCGGGTGAGAGGAGTCAACCACCATTTCTGGGATCGCTGCGGGAATGCCGTCTTCTGGCGGCGTTCGGAGGAGCCTTAGTACGAACCGGTCTGCAGACGGACGATGACCGGCAGCAGGATCACCACGAACAGCACCGGGAAGATGCAGATCATCATCGGCACCGAAAGCTTGGCCGGCAGGCTGTAGGCTTTCTCCTCGGCGCGCGACAGCCGCTTGTGGCGCATGTCGTCGCTGTAGACGCGCAACGCATCGGTGATGCTGGAGCCGAGCTCTTCCGACTGCTGGATCAGGGTCGCGAACGAGCGCGCCTCCTCGAGGCCGAGGCGATCGCCGAGATGCTCAAGCGCGTCGCTCATGGTCCGGCCGGCGCGGATCTCCAGGTTGGTCATGTGGATGTTGGCGGTGAGCGACGGATAGGAATCGCCAAGCTCGCGGCCGACGCGATCGAGCGAGGCCTCCATGCTCAAGCCGGCGTCGGCGCACACCACCAGCAGATCCATGAAATCCGGGAAGCCGGCCTGGTGCTCGTTCTTGCGCGCCTTGATGCGCTGGTCGATGTACAGGCTCGGCGCGAGATAGCCGACGATGCCGCCGAGCCCGATCAGCAGCCAGAACACCGGGCCGCCCTGCTCCGCCGGCACGAACATGAAGGCGAGCGCCGCGAGCCCTAGCGCGAGCGCCGTGCGGCCGAGGAAGAAATACGCCACCGCGCGCGAGTCGTAGATGCCGGCGCGCACCATCCGGCGGCGCAGCACCTTCATCTCCTCGTTGTTGCCGGCGGCGTAGTGCTTGGTGGTGTACTCGATCACCTGCTGGGCGGCCTTCAGGCTCGAATGCCGCAGCGAGCGCGAGCTGCCGGCACGGCCGCCGTTGCCAAGATTGGCGACGACGGCGGCGCGGCGCTTGACCGAGCCCTGCACGCGAAGGAGCGCCATGACGCAGAACGCAAGCGTGGTCGCGGCCAGGAACACCAGCACCGCCACCATCGTCCCGTCGCTGAGCGCGAAAATATTCATCGGTCAGATCCTGAAATTCACCATGCGGTACATGATGAAGTTGCCGATCGCCATCCAGCTGCCGGCCGCGACCAGGATGATCTTGGTCAGTTCCTCGTGCCAGACGCTGGCGTAGAACTCCGGCGCCACCAGCTGCACGATGCCGAACATGATGATCGGCAGCGACGACAGGATCATCGCGGAGGCGCGGCCTTCGGCGGCGAGCGCGCGAATCTTGCGCCGCATCTTGAAGCGTTCGCGAATTACGCCGGACAGGTTCTCCAGGATTTCGCCGAGATTGCCGCCGGTGGACGACTGGATCGCCACCGCGGTGACGAACAGCGGCAGGTCGTCCTGGCCGATGCGGAAATACAGGTTGCGCATCGCGGTCTCGAGGTCGGCGCCGTAGGTGATCTCGTCGGCGACGATGCCGAACTCGGTACCGACCGGGTCCTGGGACTCGCGCGCCACCATGGTGATGGCGATCGGCACCGGATGGCCGGCGCGAAGGCTGCGCACGATGATGTCCAGCGCGTCGGCGAACTGCGCGCCGAAAATCTTCTGCCGGCGCCCGCGCTTGATGCGCAGCAGCAGCAGCGGAACCACCGTGCAGCTGAACGCGGCGACCAGCGCCGCCTCCATCAGATTGTCGCGCATGAACATCACGGTGGCGAAGGCAAACATCGCGCCGACACCAACGTAGATTGCGAACTTGCCGACGCCGACAATCAAGCCGGATTGCAGGATCAGCCGGTTGAGCGCGACCAGCGGAAGCTGGTAGTCGCCGCCCTTGGTCAGGCCGCGCTCGCGCCGCAGCCGCTCCAGCATGCTCTCGCGGTCGACCTGGCCCTCCATCAGCCGCAGGCGGCGATTGACGTTCTTGCGGTACGAGTGCGAGGTGAAGAACAGCAGATAGATCGCTTCGACGAACAGCCCGGCCGCGAGCGCCACGAACAGATAGACCACATAGATCGGATCGATATCGAACATGGCGCTTACAGCGGCTTGCCGGGATCGAAATAGCTCGCCGGCACCTTGATGCCGCGGGCCGCCAGATCGGCCAGGAAGCGCGGGCGCACGCCGGTCGCCTGGAAGTGGCCCTCGACGGTGCCGTCCTCCAGCGTGCCAGTGCGGACGTATTTGAAGATTTCCTGCATCTGTACGATGTCGCCTTCCATGCCGGTGATCTCGGCAACGGAGGTGACGCGGCGCTTGCCGTCGGACATGCGCTGGAGTTGCACAATCATTCGAATGGCCGCGGCGATCTGGCCGCGGGTTGAAGCGATGGTCATCGGCAGCCCAGCCATGCCGATCAACTGCTCAAGGCGCGAAATCGCCTCACGCGGATTGTTGGCGTGAATGGTCGCCATCGAGCCTTCATGGCCGGTGTTCATGGCCTGCAGCATGTCGAAGGCTTCTTCGCCGCGGCACTCGCCGAGGATGATGCGTTCGGGTCGCATACGCAGCGCATTCTTGACCAACTCGCGCTGGCGGATTTCGCCCTTGCCTTCGATATTCGGCGGACGCGTCTCCATGCGCGCCACGTGCGGCTGCTGCAGTTGCAATTCAGCGGCGTCCTCGATGGTGATCAGGCGCTCTTTTTCGGAGATGAACGCCGACAACGCGTTGAGCATCGTCGTCTTGCCCGAGCCGGTGCCGCCGGAAATGATGGTGGTGATGCGCGCCTTGACCGCGGCAGCGAGCAACTCGGCCATCTGCGGCTTGAGCGCGCCGATATCGACCAGCTTGCTGAGGTTGTAGGGCTTCTTGGAAAATTTTCGGATCGACACCAGCGGACCGTCGACGCCGATCGGCCGCACCGCGACGTTGACGCGAGAGCCGTCGAGCAGGCGCGCGTCGCACAGCGGATGCGATTCATCCACCCGCCGGCCGACCGCGGACACGATCTTGTTGATGATGCGCAGCAGGTGCGCTTCATCCTTGAACCGGCACGCCACCGGTTCGAGCAGGCCGCCGCGCTCGACGTAGGTGCACTCGTGGCCGTTGATCAGGATGTCGCTGATCGTGGGATCCTTGAGCAGCGGCTCCAGCGGCCCGAGTCCGGTCATCTCGTCGAGAATCTCGGAGACGAATGCGTTCAGCTCGTTGGCGTTGAGCGCCAGCCGCTCGACCACGATGTATTGCGTGACCAGCTGCTGGATGTGCAGCCGCATCTCGTCTTCCGGCAGCTTCTCCAGCGCCGAGAGGTTGATCTCCTCGATCAGCCGGCGGTGCAGGCGGACCTTGGCGTCGAGCAGCTTGTCGCTGAGCAGCGGATTGGCGGATTCAGCCGGCGGCTTCTCCTTGGCCACTTCGGGCTCGGGGAAGACCGTCCACGACACGCCCTCGAGCGTCGACGGCGCCTCATCGGCCTCGGGAGCGAGGTCGGGCGCAGAGCGACGGGCGGTGAAGCGGCCAGCCATGGATCAACTTGCCCAGTTCTTTTCGTCCAAAGTCATTTCGCCCACGCGAGGCTAAGCTTCTTGACGAGGCTCGTACCGGACGCGGCGGATTTGGCGATCTGCGGCGTCACCAGCTTCTTGAGCTGGTTGGTGATCGGGTTGCCCTGTTTGACCTCGTCCAGCGGCACGCCGCGATCGATCGCCTCGCGCACCAGCCGATAATGATTGGGAATGCAGGCCGCGAAGTCGTCGCCGAGCGCCTGTTCGATGTCGTGCCGTTTCAGCCCCGGCGCGAACATACGCTGCTCAAACCGGTTGACGATGACCTGCGGCTGCGGCCCGGCGCCGAGCCGCTCGCGGATCGCGGCGACCAGGCCCTTGGCATGACGCAGGCCGGGCACGGTCATTTCGCTGACGATGAACAGCTTGTTCGACCCGAGCAGAACGCTGTCGGTCCACGAGAACCAGGTGCGCGGCATGTCGATCACGACATAGTCGAAATTCGACGACACCAGGTCGAGCAGCCGCGTCACCATGTCCGGATCGAACGAGCGCATCTCGGCCGGCCGGTTCGGCGCCGCGATCACCGCGAGCCCGGATGCGTGGTGCGACAGCATGATTTCCAGGAGCTGGCGGTCGAGCCGCTCCGGCCGCGGTTCGATTTCCTTGAGATCAAGCCGCGGTTCGAGATCGAGGTAGTCGGCGCAGGCGCCGTGCTGGAAATTGAGATCGACGAGGCAGGTGGTCGAGCGCCCGCGCTGGCCGCTGTTGAGCAGCAGCAACGCCGTCTGGATCGCCAGCGTGGTGACGCCGGCGCCGCCGACCGCGGGGAGAAACGTGTAGATCTGGGCTTCGGTCGCCGTGTCGGTCTGGACCGGCCGGGCGACGCGGGCGCAGGTGCGGACCAGCTCGACCGGCGGCACCGGCTTGACCAGGAAATCCGCCACCCGCATCTGCACCAGCCAGCGCGCGACGTCTGCGTCGAAGCTTTGCGTGACCACCACGACCGGAGGCCAGGCGCCGACCCGCAGCATCAAGCGATCGAGCGCCTGCATCTCGTCTTCGCTGCCGGCGTCGAGATCGATGACGATCACCGTGGCGTTCTCGGTGCTCAATTTGTCACCGGAGACGGCGACCGTGCCCGACACCACGCTCAGATCGATCTGAGCGCTGGCGCCGAACGTCGTTCGCACCGCCTCCTCAAAGGCGAGATCGGCGGTGAGGACCACCACTCCGGTCTTGTTCGCCATGCTCGTTGACCGAGTCATTCTCATCGGAATGCGCTCACGTTGAAAAACGCCCGCTCAGGGCTTGCTGTTGCCGGCAGCGCTCGGTGCCGACGACGCCTGGTTGTTGGAGGCCGACTGCGCCGCCTGCTGCGCCTGGGTGTAGGCGACCGAGCTGGTGGTCGCGTTCACCGGCGGGATGACCCGGCCGGCGCGGTAACGCTCGGCCGCGGTCTGCATCTTCTCGCCGTTGTAGGCGATGTCGCGGTTGGCGCTCGCGGGCGGCCATGGATCGATGACGTGAGTGACGCGGTTGGCTGCCATCGCCTCGCCCGAGAGCAGCGAGATGCTTTCGCGGCGATCGGTGTACACATCCGAGCAGCCGGCGAGCACCGCGCCCAGCACGACCGCCAGCGCGGTCGCCTTGGCAGCGCGGCTAGTTGCGGACAGAGATGACATTGCTCGCTCCCTTCGGCAGATCGAGGATGTGACCGGCGAACTCGCGGCTCGGCCCACCGGCCTGCACCTTCGCCGAAGGCTGCGACACTTCGGTCCTGCCCAACAGGAACAGATCGGCGTCGCTCGGCGGCAGCGAGCCGTCGAGCGGCGTCTTGATGACGTCGCCCGGCCGCGCCGGCTGGACGAGACGCGGCGTGACGATGATGGCGAGGTCGGTCTCGTTCTTCTGGTAGGAGGTGCTGCGGAACAGCGTGCCGAGCACCGGGATGTCTCCGAGCCACGGCAGTTGGGAGATCGAGTTCTGTCCCCTGCTCTGCAACAGGCCGCCGATGACGAAGCTCTGGCCGTCGCGCAGCTCGACCGCGGTCGAGGCGCGGCGCACGATCAGCGGCGGCACCGCGATACCGGCCACCTGCACCGGATTGCTGGTGTCGAGCTGGCTGACCTCGGGCTCGATCTTGAGATTGATCAGGCCGCCACCCAGCACGGTCGGCGTGAAGGCGAGGCCGACGCCGTAGCGCTTGAACTCGATGGTGACCTGACCCAGCGCGCCCGGCACCGGCACCGGAAATTCGCCACCGGCGAGGAAGCTCGCGGTGTCGCCGGACAGCGCCACCAGATTGGGCTCGGCGAGACTGCGGGCCATGCCCTTCTGCTCGAGGGCGTTGATCATCACGTCGGCGGACACGCCGTTGGCGACCATGCGGCTGAGCAGGAAGCCGAACGGCGCGGTGCCCGACAGCACACCGGCGGCGACGATCGGCGAGATCGTCAGCGCGGTTTCCGCCACGTTGCGGCCGGCCACTGTGACGCCGGGAACCGCCGAGCTGGGGTTGGTCAACAGGGCGCCGCTCCCTGCGGCGCCGATCGGCGCGTACTGCGGCATATCGGGCTGCATGAAGCTCCGGCCGTTGGTGACCGGAAGCTGGTTGGCCGGCAGGCGATTGCCGCTGTTGATGATGCTGTTGCTTCCAAATTTGTTCCATTGCACGCCGAGCTCGCGGCCGGCCTGGCGATTGGCCTCGACGAAGCGCACCTCGAGCATGACCTGCTGCGGCTGCAGCACCAGAACGGTGTTGATGACCTCCGGGCCGAACTGCTTGGCGATGGTCACCACGCGATCGAGCGTCACCGCATCGGGCGAGGTGCCCGAGATCATGATGCGGCCGTTCACCGCGGTTACCTTCAGGTTGGCGTAGGGAAACCGCTTCCGGATTTCGGACTGCAGCAGCGAGGTGTCGTAAATCACCTCGACGTCGAACACGCCGATCAGCTTCTTGCCTTCGGCATAGACCGACACCCGCGTGGTGCCGTTCTTCTTGCCGAGGATCGAGAGCGAGCGGTCGGTCAGCGGATTGACGTCGGCAACGTCGGGATCGCCGACGGCAATCTCGACGAAGCTGGAGTCGGTGCGCACGTCCTCGGACTTGCCGATATAGACGGGCACCGTCGCGGTGCGCTTCGCCGCCGTGAGCTGGATCTGGCGCTGGGCCTGAGCCTCGCCGCCGGACAGCAAGCAACCGGCCGCCATCAGCAACGCCGCCGCGATCAGCGGCAGGACCAACGGGCGGCGGCTTATCGGCCGCCGCCCGGCAGTCGCTTCGGTGGTCCGGCTCCTATCCGAAAACGCGCGGTGTTCCGCTGCGCTCGGAGACGCTCTCCACGTAATCATCTTCAATTCCCCACCCATCTGTCCAACCTTCCCCGTAGTCTTGTCGCGCGGCTACCGGCCCCCAGCCTTCGCCGCGTGTAGATTGGTGCCCTCGATCGGCACGCTGTATTCCTGTCTGGCAGAAGCCCTGGTCACCGACACGATGGTGACCCCCAACGGGCCCTTGCGCTCCGCCGCGATTGGCGCGGTGGCAGTGTTGAGATCGTTGAGCGTGATGCGGCGTGTGTATTCCGCGTTGGCATCGCCGGCCTTGCGCAGCATCAGCGAGAGAGAGCCGATCGATGCCGCGAGCGACAGCTTCTGCGCGCCGACGACGTCGACTTCGAGCGTGACCGCCTTGACCACCGCGGGCTTTTCGGAGCGCTCGTCGGCGATCTGGTCGATCGCCAGCACGCGCGCGTTCTGCAGCACGACGTCGGTCGAGGCGGCGGTTTTGTCGATCTGGCGCGTGAGCGTGACGTCGACGCGATCGCCGGGCAGCACGAAACCGGCGACGCCCTCGACGTCGTTGACGCGCACGGTGACGGCCTTGAGCCCGTCGCGCAGCAGCGCCGAAAGCGTCGCGCGCTGGCCGGTGCCGGTCACCTTGGTGCCGAGCACCGGTTCGTTGACTTCGATAGCGGACAGCACGACACGCTTGCCGTCTTTCAGCAGGTCGCCGATCTTGGCGAAGGCGCCAGTCGGCAGCGCGTCTTCCGGCCACGCCACTTCGCGCAACTGCTGCGGAGTGAGCTCGGTGCCGAAGCGCAGCGACTTGGACGCGACCACGATGGTGCTGGTGCTCACCGGCTTCTTGTTCGCGTCGATGTTCTTCATGCGCAGCTCAGCCTGGCTGTTGAGCCAGGACTGCGCGACGAAGACCGCGAGCAGGCCGAACACGACGGCGAATGCGATCATGACGATGGTGCTGGCGCGCACGGGCTTTTTCCTAAAATTGACGCCGAACTGTTTTACGTTCTTGCAGGACGCAATATCGGCGTTCGGTGGTGTTGATTTGGTGAAGCAATACCGGCACTTCCAGCCATGCTGAAAATTGACTGAAGCGGTATTGTTTATGAATGGTGTGGGGCATCGTTCAATTTCGAACGAAGCTTGCGAATGCTGCGCGCGGAAAAATAAACCTTACTCCGCTGGTAAGCATGCAGAGGCTTTGCGCAAGGCACCGCCGCGCGTCATGGAGGTCAGTGGGCGAGCACCCTTCCCGCCCACGTCGATTTCGCTTGCGGCCCAACGTTGATCGGCATAGGCGGATGCGGCAACATGGCTAACGGCCGTTAAGCATGCCCCGCCGGGCAAAAACACTAGGGACCCAAAAGGACCGCGCACGATGAGCAAGCCCTACATCAGCTACATCGATCCGGCGACCATGAAGGACGCCGCCATGCTGGCCGAGCTGGAGCGCTGCCGGACCTACGGCACGCCGCGGCCGGAAAGCCAGGCGATCCGGGCGCATGTCCCCGCCGTGTTCTGGTCGTTCGCCAACTCCTGGCGCGACGTGTTCCACACCGGGATCGCCGACCATGCGATCAAGGAGCTGTGCCGGCTCTATGTCTCGCGCTCAGTTCTATGTGAATTCTGCGGCAACCAGCGCTCGATCAAGGCGGCCACCGCCGGCGAGGTGGTCGAGGACCACGTCAGGGACCTGATCAATTTCGAGTCCTCGACCCGCTACAACGAGAAGCAGAAGGCGGCGCTGTCCTACGCCGAGGCCATCACCTGGGACCTGCCGGTCGACGACAAGTTCTGGGCGCGGCTGCACAAGGAGTTCAGCGAGCCGGAACTGGTCGAGATCGGCTACTTCATCGCGCTCACCATGGGCCAGCAGCGCTGGCTGCGCACGCTGAACATCGAGCACCACCAGATCCTTCCCGGCGTGGACGGCTCGATGGCGCCGGGCTTCGAGGACATGGACAAGCTGCAGCGGTCCAAGGCGCAGGCCGACTACTGGGCCAAGAAGACGCCGAAGCCGCAGACCCAAGCCGCCGAGTGATCGACCCGCGCGTCAAATCGGCGATCGGCCACTGGGCGGCGCGGTTCGTCGCTAACGGCGTCGTGCTCACCGACTTCGAGGAGGTCACCGCTTCGCTGACCTCCTGGGATGACTGGTGCGCCGCCTGGTGTGCGCGTGGCGCCGTGCACGAGGCGCTGGGGCGCGAGGCCCTGCAAAGCGGGCACATGCTCAGCGCCGGCGAACACTTGCAGCGCGCCGGCGTCTACTACCATTTCGCAAAATTCCTGTTCGTGCATGATGCCGCGCAGTCGAAGGCCGCGCACGGTAAGGCGATCGAATGCCGCACGCTGGCGCTGCCGCATCTCAGCCCGCCGGGCGAGCGCGTCACCATTCCTTACGAGGGTAAGCACCTCTACGGCATCCTGCGCAAGCCGAAGGGCGTCTCGCGGCCGCCGGTCATGCTGATGGCGTGCGGCCTCGACTCGACCAAGGAGGAGACCGACGCCTACGAGCAGCCGTTCCTGGCGCGCGGCATCGCAACGCTGGTGTTCGATGGCCCGGGGCAAGGCGAGGGCGAATACGATTTCGCGATCCGCGGCGACTACGAGGTCGCGGTTAGGGCGGTGGTCGATTTCATCGAGACGCGCGCCGATCTCGACACGGGCCGCATCGGCATGTGGGGCGTGAGTCTGGGTGGCTACTACGCGCCACGCGCAGCGGCCTACGACCGGCGCATCAAAGCCTGCATGGCGCTGGGCGGGCCGTACGATTTCGGCGTGGCGTGGGAGGGATTGCCGGAGCTGACCCGCGAGGCGTTCCGCGTGCGCAGCAGGAAGGCGACGCTCGACGAGGCCCAGCGGCACGCGGCAACCCTGACGCTGAAGGATTGCGCTTCGCGCATTGCCTGTCCGATCTACATCATGAACGGCAAGCTCGACCGCATCGTGCCGTGGCGCGACACCGAGCGGCTCGCGCGTGAGGTGAAGGGGCCGGTCGACCTGATGCTGATCGACGACGGCAACCACATCGCCAACAACCGCGCCTATCGCTGGCGCTCGCACAGCGCGGATTGGATGGCAAAGCGGTTGGGGGCGGGTTGAGGCCGTGCCCCTGGCGCGGTGCAGCACGAAGTGATGCGCTGCGCCCGCGACACGAAGCCGCTAAACCCGCCCGAATCCGCGCGGGAACGTGTGCAGGCTCTCGCACCCGCTTTTCGTAATTATCATCAACTCGCCGGTCTGCACGCCCGCCTTATGATCAAGCGTCACCACGTTGGGCTGGATCACCACGGTCTGGCCGGCCTTGAACGGCTCCTGCGGCACTGGCCCCGCCGGACGGTTGGTGCAGCCGAGGATCGGCGCCAGATAACCGCCGCCGTAGCCGTGCAGCAGATCGTCGATGATGGTGAAGCCCGCATCCTCGATCACCCGCGAGGCCTCGATCACCTGCGCCGGCAGCGCGCCCTCCTTGAGCACGGCGGCGATCGCATTGAATGCCGCATCGGCCGCGTCGTGCAGCGCGCTATATAAGGGCGGCGGGTCTTCGTCGACGGCAACGCTGCGCAACACCTGGCCGCCATAGTCGAAGAACGTCGCGGTGGTCTCGGCCGTCACTACATCGCCGCGCTGCACCTGACGCACCCCGGGAAACTGCCGCGGCACGGCGATCTGCGGATCGCGCATCGGCGTCACGCCGATGTAGTGGATGCCGGTCAGGCCGCCCTCGCCGACATAGGCGCGCTCGACCAGATTGCCGAGCTCGCGCTCGCTCACGCCCGGCTTGAGGCCGTCGCGCAGCGCCGCCATCCCAGCGTCGCTGAAGGCCGCGCCGATGCGCAGCCAGTCCAGCTCCTCGGCCGACTTCACCGCACGCAACCGCCCGTAGGCGCGGTTGAGGCTGACGGTCTTGCCTAACTTCGCGGCCAGCGCCGCGTGCTGCTCGAAATGCATCGGGCCGATGACGGCGACGCGATCGGCCCGCGCGCCGCGCCGTTGCAGCGTCTCGATCACCTTGTGGATCGACGCCTCGCCGCCCCACTCCACGATCTCAGCCTGATGGGCGATCATGCGCGCCAGCGGCGCGTGATTGATCCATTGTACGAACAGCGCATCGGGTTTGCCGGGGGAATAAACGCCCAGCGCCTCGGCGGTCACCGGCCATTGCGTGAGCCACTGCACCGCCGAGCCGGCACGATTATAGCCGCAGAACACCAGATGCTCGGCGCCCGCCTCCGCGAGCACCGCGTCCATCGCCGCGCGCCGGCGCGCCATCTCGGCGTCGCTGAAGCGCGGATATTCGGCGTCAAGGAGCGCGCGCAGGTTCGCCGGAAGCTCGATCATTTCCCCGCCGACTTCGGCAGCGCCACGATCATGTCGAGCTCGATGCGCGCGCCGGGCGAGCTGAGCTGGTTGATGCACACCGTCGTGCTCGCCGGCAGCCAGTCGCCGAAATAGGCATGCATGGTCTTGTGCATGGCGTCGGCCTCGCGGAAGTCGGTGAGATACTTGGTGACCTTCACCACATCCTTCCAGGACGCGCCAACATCGTCGAGGATCGACTTGATCGCGTTCATCGCATTCCGGGTCTGCTCCTCGATCGAGTGCGGATGGATGTGCTCGTGATCCTGGTGCGGATGGTTATGATAGAGCGGCGAAGACGTCGCACCTGAGAGGAACATGAGGTCGCAGGCGCCGACGATCTTGATCGCCGGCGCGTAGGGCATCTTGTGCGCCTGTGACGGGTCGGGATGGACGGCTTCGAGCTTGAAGGTGGATGGCGCCTTGGTGGTGACGTTCATTGGGTCCTCCGCGAGATTGGTGCGAGCGTAGCAATTGACCCCTCGGCTGTCATTCCGGGGCGCGCCGAAGGCGCGAGCCCGGAATCCATACTCCGCAGCCGTGGTTATGGATTCCGGGTTCGCCGCTTCGCGGCGCCCCGGAATGACGAAGAGCTACGCTACCACCGCGGGCTGCGCCGGCTTGGCCGCGGCCATCTCGCGCACCAGACGGGTGACGGCCATGTGGTCGATCTTGCCGGTGCCGAGCAGCGGCAGCTTTTCCAAGACCACGACCTCCGCCGGCGTCATCAGCTCCGAAGCGCCGTGCGACCGGGCGAAGGCCTGGAATTCGCTGCGGGTGGCATCCTTCTTCTGTGTCAGCATGATCAGCCGCTCGCCCTTGCGCGCGTCCGGCACGGCGGCGACCGCCGATAGCGCATCGGGCCACAGTTCCCCCGCGATCGCCTCGACCGCCGCGAACGAGATCATCTCGCCGCCGATCTTGGCGAACCGCTTGGCGCGGCCCTTGATCGTGATGAAGCCCTGGGCGTCTATGTTCACGATGTCGCCGGTGTCGTGCCAGCCTTCGGCGGGCGGTTCGAGCGCGCCGGGATTCTCGACGCGCAGATAGCCGAGCATGACGTTCGGCCCCTTCACATAGAGCCGGCCGCCGTCATCGACGCCCTCGACCGGCTCGAGCCGCGCCTGCATGCCCGGCAGCAGCCGTCCGACGGTGCCGAACTTGTTGAACATCGGCGTGTTGAGCGCGAGCGCGGGCGCGGTCTCGGTGACGCCGTAGCCTTCCAGGATGCGCAGGCCGAATTTCTCGAGATAGATCCGCCGCGTCGTGTCCTTCACCGGCTCGGCGCCGGCCAGGATGTAGCGCAGCGAGCGGAAGTCGTAAGGGTGTGCGGCGCGGGCGTAGCCGTTGAGGAAGGTATCGGTGCCGAACAGGATGGTGGCGTTCACGCCATAGACCAGCTCCGGCACGTTGCGATAGTGCAGCGGCGACGGATAGAGATAGATACGCACGCCGGAGACCAGCGGCAGCACCAGTCCGACCGTCAGGCCGAACGAGTGGAACACCGGCAGCACGTTGAACACCTTGTCCTGCCGGCCGAAGTCGATGCGCGCCGCGGCCTGCGCGGCATTCGCCAGCATGTTGCGGTGGGACAGCACCACGCCCTTCGGCGTGCCCTCGGAGCCTGAGGTGAACAGGATCGCCGCCCAGTCGTCGGCCGTGCGTGGCACCAGCGGTTTCTTGGCCTGCAACAAGCCGCGCAGCTTGTCGCCGAGCGTGATGGTGGGGCGGATGTCGTCGAGGTAGACGATCTTCACCTCGCGCTCGAGCGCTGAGACCAAGCCTTCGAGCTTGCCCTTTTCGATGAAGGTGTGCGCCGTGACGATGGTGTCGAGCTTGGCGGCCCGGCAGGCGGCAAGCACATTGGCCGGGCCCGCCGTGAAGTTGATCATCGCCGGCACCCGACCGGCCGACATCAGCGCGAGCAGCGTCACCGCCGCGCCGTTGGCGTTGGGCAGCATGACGCCGACCGGCTTGCCCTCCGGCGCGAGCGGCATCAGCTTGCGGCCGAGGATGGCGGCGCCCAGCAGCAGCTTGCGATAGCTCAGTGCGCCCGACACCGGATCTTCGACCGCGATGCGGCGGGCCCCGTTGGCGTTCGCCGCATCGATCACCGCCTCGATCACGGTGCGGTCGGTCGAGGTGGTGCGGAACACCAGGTTCGACATGATCTCGTACAGCGCGGCACCCGCCGCCTGCCGTCGCGCCCTGCCCTTGAGCGCCGGATCGACCGTGAGCTTCACCGGCTCCAGCACCGTCACCGTCACCTTGGGGAACCAGCGCCGCCGGACCTGTCCCTTCGACAGCCGGCTGAACGGCGTCTGCTCCAGCCCTTCGAGCCGCACCGGCACGACCATGGCATCGGCCTTGTCGGCGATCAGGCCGACGCCGTCGTAGACCTTCATCAGGCTTCCGGTCACGGTGATGCGGCCTTCCGGAAAGATCACCAGCGGATTGCCCTCGCGCACCGCGTGAATGAGCGTGCGGGTCGCCATCGGCTTGGTCGGGTCGAGCGGTATGGCGCGTGTGAAGCGCAGGAACGGCTTGACCCACCA